>CAXMTQ010000006.1:361-11875 GCA_964196205.1 uncultured Desulfobacula sp. | reverse complement strand
AAACCTCCTTTAAAGATTTTCATTTTGCTTAAAAATAATCATCACAGGCTTTTAAATCAATAATGGATATTTAAAAAGGGTATCAGGTGCGTTAGAAAGGCATTTGTATTCCCCGACGATATAAGATATTATGACCACTTTGAGCACTGGCGATTTACTTCAAGCCAAACAAGTCCTGGTGGATGAGAGAGAAAGCAAACGCTGGTGATACAGTTCCTGTAAATACGGAGAACAATATATGACATATGATCCCTGGCAGTTTCCGGATAATCCATTTGATTATACCGCCCTTATCAGCAACCCAAATGGAATTGGAAGCATACCTGATAAAAAAAAAGGGACAAAAGTTGCCATAATAGGAGCTGGATGCGCCGGGCTTTGCGCTGCTTGGGAACTGATGAAAATTGGTCTGCACCCAATTATTTATGAATCAGATAAAAATCCTGACAACACACCGAGAATTGGTGGCCGGGCTTATACCTGGCGGTTTCCAGGTGATCCAAAAGCTCTGGCTGAGCTGGGGGCCATGAGGATTCCACCGGTCCATAAAACAATAACCTGGTATATGGATAAGTTCAACATTGATTATAGCAAGCCCTTTCCTGACCCCCTGCTTGTTCCCACTACACTTTATTTTAAAGGGAAAAAATATTTTATTCCTGTTGGGGGGGCACTGCCAGGAGAGATTAAAAAAGCAAATGATGCATGGAAGCAATTTATTGATCCACTTGTAGAAAAAATGGCAATGGTGTGGGACAATCCTCTCTTACGAAACCGGCAATGGCAGGAATTTGTTCATCGATTTAAAAATAAAAGTTTTTTCCAGGTTCTTTGCGAACATGGACTTTCAAGGGAACAAATCAATCTGTTCGGATCACTGGGACTTGGTACCGGGGGGTTTGATTCGGTATTCCCGGTGAGTTTTTTAGAAATTTTCCGGTTGAACGTGTGCAAATGGGAGGTTGATCAGCGTATTGTCAAGGGAGGAGTAGATAAAATCCCTGAAAGCTTCTGGAAAATCAGACAACAATGCCGGCACTGGGGGAATATGAATATAAAAATGCTCAATAACAGCACACCCCTTGGTGCGGTAACCAGGATCAATACTCCTGATGATCCTGATGAACAAATAGAGATTACAGAACAAAGTGGTATTACAAGGGCCTATGATGCGGTTATCATCACCTGTTCCCACAGGGCTGTTGAAGCAGGCATTCAAGTGAGCTCCAACACTTTTTCAGATAAAATCTGGACAGCAATAAAAAATATCCATATGACACGGTCAGGGAAAATTTTCATTCGAACCAGGCAGGCTTTCTGGAGGAAACTTGATCCGAAAACTACTCTTACCTGTACTATTACCGACGAAGCTATCCGGGGAACTTACCTGTTTGATTTTGATGACACAGAATCAGGGGTTATTTGTCTCAGCTATACCTGGGAAGATTCTGCTACAAAACTGCATGCCCTTGATGAACAGGAACGGGTTGAGAAAAGCCTGGATATTTTGAAAACCATTTATGGCAGGGATCTAATTGCCAATCAGGTGGCAGAGACTAAAACCTATTTCTGGGAACATGAAAAAGGATATTATGGTGCGTTTAAGCTCAATTATCCGGGTCAGTACGAAGATCAGAAAACATTGTTTCAACAGCCACGGCCTGAATCCATAAAATCCCACAATGGTGTGTTTTTAAGCGGCGAATCCACATCATGGGCAGGTGGATGGATTGAAGGTGCCCTTCACAGCGGTCTGGATGCTGCCATGGCAGTGATCCGAAAACTTGAGGGGGATTTGCACGAGATTTAAGTAAGAAAATACAACCGCACAACCGCAACTGCTTTGTCTAAAACATCAGGGATCAAAGCCAGTCGCTATTATATTTTTTTATCAGACCCTAAGCAGCTGTATCCGGTACGATTGGTATGGTAGTTACCGGAACCGGTGAATTTTTCAATACTTTTTCAGTTACAGAGCCAAAAGGAAAAGTTCCTTTTTGACCATGGGTGGTCATGACAACCAGCTCTACCTCTTCTTTATCAATAAGCTTTAGAATTTCTTCAGCCGGATCTCCCACAGCAATGTGTTTTATATATAAAGGGCAGCCATCCATATATTTATCACAAACCTGGTTAAGTCGTTTTGTAGCAGATTTATTGGCCCACTCCATCAGCTCCTTGATGTGATTGTCTTTAAACTCACCATACCATGATTCATGATGGGCAATATCCTCTATAACGTAAAGGACATGAATTTCAGCCCCATACTGCTGTGTAAGGGATTGAACATAGGGAACAGCCTGTTCTGCATTGTTTGAAAAATCTGTTGGCCAAAGGATTTTATTTATTTTCATATTTCACCTCACTGTTTTTATTGATTTTTCTCCAGTCTGTATCAACAGCCGCAATCAGGGCAAAGGAAATAATTTTTATAAAATATATGTGGCTTTTGTTTTAAGATAGTTATTAAATATAAGAAAGCAAACCCTGCCATAATATTATCTTTATTGCATTTTGTTGGCTGCTGAGCCATGAGTCAATCATTCAGATTGTTTTTGTACCCCGGAAATAAGGAAGACAGAAACAAGATAAAACATGGCAAACATGGAAAACACTAATTTAAAATTTAAATCAGTTATATCAAGTATCACGCCTGACAGCCATGGACCTAATAAACCTGCAAAAAAACCATATGCTGTAAAAACCATTCCAAAAATTTTCCCGAAGTTTTCAATCCCGAATACTTCGGTTACCAGAGGTGCCGACACTGTAAACATCACTCCAAAGCCAAGTCCGATAAAACATGCCAGAAAACTTATAAGATAAAGATTTTTAAGCCATGGCATCACGACATAGGCAATGGACGCCATAAAAAAGACTGTCATTAATATTTTCTGTTTGGAATAGATATCTGCAAGCCTTCCGCATACTATACGACCGATCCCGTTTAATACATTAAAACAAGTCAATATATAGACATACTGCGTTACACCATATCCAAGATGCCCACCAAAAGATGAGGCAAGAACAATCAGAGAGATTCCTGCTGCCCCTGCCAGAGCCCACACACCCCATAATCGCCAGAAAGATGGAAGCAGGATAATACTTTTAAACGGCAGGGGCGATTTTTGTTTTTGCTCCTGATGATTTTTGTTTTCCGGTACTTTGATAAGCAAAGCCACCAAAGTACCTGTAAGAACAGATGTTAAAGCACAAAAATTTGAGGTAA
Source organism: uncultured Desulfobacula sp. (assembly GCA_964196205.1). Lineage (GTDB taxonomy): Bacteria > Desulfobacterota > Desulfobacteria > Desulfobacterales > Desulfobacteraceae > Desulfobacula. The sequence goes on along the minus strand of CAXMTQ010000006.1, from coordinate 8,646 downwards.
AGACATAACCTTTTGATACAAGCAGATATGTAAATATTGGAGACATGACAGCAGCAGCGCCCCCAAAGGTTAAATTTATAATACCTGTGATCAATCCTCTATTTTCAGGAAACATTTTTTGAAAAATAGTCAGACATGGAAGATAGACAAATCCAGTAAAAAAACCTTCAATAAAAGCCCAGACATAGATATCTGTAATATTTTCTGCCATGCCTGCGAATAACATGGCAAGAGAACAGACAAGGCTGCCGGTAAAAATAATATAAGAGCCTCTGATTTTTTCCTGTAATTTACCGGCAATATACATTGAACATCCTGTTCCAGCCAGGATAAAAAACATTATTTTTCCTATCTGTTCTTTGTTTACCGAGAAAAGAGCCTGCCATTGTGATGCCATTACACCGGGAAAACCAAAGACAAATGCTCCAGGGAAAAAAATCACCAGGCATCCGAACAAAAGAATTATTTTTCTGTTTTTAAGGAGAGGCATATTTTTTTTAAATCATCATAGTTATTCAGGGTAGGGTCATCTAAGACTTTTTCAAACAGTATTTGTTTAATTTTACCGATATCAGGCCCGGGTGCAATACCAAGAACCCTTATAATATCATCTCCGGTAAATTTAAGCTGATTTATTCTGAGAGCTGACTGCCCTGACAACTCTATAAACAATTTTTCCAATCGTATTTTAATCTCAGTTAATGTATATGGATTTTTAGACAGATTTCCTTTTTTATCTGCAATCCTCATTCGCATAAAATCCCTATAATCAAGTCCATAATCATCAAGCATGGCTATCAGTCTTCTTGCCGCCTTTGGCGTGGTTTCGTGGGTTAAAGGCCGCATATGGGATTTTATTAGAGAGTTGATATAGGTGATATCTTTAATGGGAAATTTTAATATTGTAAGATCATTGACAATGGTTTCTGTATGTTTTTCATGGCCGGGAAAGGTTAATTTGTCATTTTTTATTTTTGCAGCATCAAATTTTCCTACATCATGTAAAAAACCTGCAAGTCTTAAAAGAGTCAGGTTTGAAGATATTGCATCTCCCACCAGCATACTGTGTTCAAAGACGGTTTCACCATGGTGGGGTCCGCCATCAAGATCATAACAGCGATCAAGGCTTGGAAAAATTTTTGATAAAAGCTCTGTCTGTTTTAATGCCTTGAAAAAGAGGGAAGGTCTTTCAAGTGCCATGGCTTTGATAATTTCATGGCCTATTCTCTCTTTGGCAACAGCACTCTCCAGCAAATCCTTACAGGCAAGGATAGCTTTAAGGGAAGATTGGGAGATATATCCTTTAATCATGGCAGCAAATCTACAGGCTCTTACCATTCTGACAGGGTCTTCCTTGATTCTTTTTTCAGGGTTTTTTGTAAATTTTATAATGGAATTTTTCAGATCTTGTTTCCCGTTAAAAGGATCAATGATTTTTTTTGTAACAGGATCATAAGCCATTGCATTAATGGTAAAATCTCTTTTACCAAGATCTGATTCTAAAAAATTTGCAAGATCTTTGTCAGCCCGTGGTGAAGAGACCTCAATACCATTGACAATACAGATGGGAAAGGTCTTGCCAACCTTTTTAACTTTCTGGTCAGAAAAAAGAGAACTTATTTCCTCCATTGAAGCATTGGTGAGAATATCAAAATCTTCGGGGCTTTTTTGCAGCACCATATCTCTGACAGCACCACCTGCTATATATGACAGGAACCCATTTTTTTGCAGTGTGTCAAGAATAGAGTGTATGGTTTGGTCAGTTGTTGAGAGATTCAAAATTTAATATACCCCATATACGATAGTGTCACACACAGGGCATTTTGATTGTTCTTTCATATGATTTTTAATATTATATGCATATCGTTCAATTAAAAGCCCGCCACAGGAGTGACAAAAGGTGTTTCCCCATGATTTGCCCGGGACATTACCAATATAGACATATTTAAGGCCTGCAGATTTGCCTGTTTCATATACCCTTTCCAGGTCGGATACAGGAGTTGCCGGTCTGTCTGTCCATCATATTATAGCAGGGATGAAATCTTGAAATATGCCAGGGGGTTTCTCTACCCACTTCATTGGCAATAAATTCAGCCATGGCTTCAATATCATCTGGATTATCATTTAATCCGGGAATCAAAAGAGTGGTTATTTCCACCAATATTCCCATGGCCTTCATTTGTTTGATATTCTCTTTAACCGGTTCAAGTCTTGCCTTGCAATAGGTCTGATAAAATTTGTCATCAAATGCTTTTAAATCCACATTGGCTGCATCAAGATAAGGCGCTGTCATCTCAAGAAGCTGGGTACTCATATAGCCATTGGTCACAAAAATATTCAACAGCCCCTCTTTCCTGGCAAGCCTGGCTGTTTCAATGGCCAGTTCACAGAATATTGTAGGTTCTGTATATGTATATGATATGCTTTCACAACCTGTTTTTAAAGCTTCTTTCACAATGGTTTCAGGGAGTATATCACTACCCTGGATATTGCCCTTATAATTTCTTGGCATCTGTGCAATGTTGGAATTTTGACAAAAAGAGCATTGGAAATTGCATCCCACCGTGGCAATGGAGTAGGAATAAGAACCTGGTTTAATATGAAACAGAGGCTTTTTTTCGATGGGATCAACACTGTTTGCAATTACTCTTGGATATACAAGTGTTATGAGTCTGCCTCTTTGGTTCTCTCTGACTCGACATATTCCTCTTTTCCCCTCTTTAATGGTACAAAAATGGTGGCAGATATTACATTTTACAGCTTTTTTATCAAGTTTGTCATAAATCAGGGTTTCCACTCTTGTTACCTCATGCGTGTAGCCAATCCGGTTGCAGGATTATAAGCTTTTTGCTTTTTGATTTTTAAGGTCATGGGCCTTGTCCGGAATGTGGGTACCGGTTTTATCTTCATGGCAATAAAGGTACCGAAAAATGATTTTTGAACAATTTTAAAATTTTCAATAAAAGCTGGGATTTTCCCTCTGACAAAAGGGAACTGCAATGTTGTCCTCCAATTAACAGGAACCTTTCCAAGTATAGCATGCAAAATGTGTTTTAACTCCAAAATACTGAAAAAATGGGCATGGGTATAAATAGTGGGAACAAAAAAACCTTTAATACGCCGTAATAAATTCAGAGGAGCATATCGATTTAAAACACAGATGACCAGGGTATCCTTTGCCACCCTGCAGGCTTCTTCAATGGCTTTGCCGGGCCTTTCTGTAAATTCAAGGCTTGTAAAAAAAAATGCACTGTCAAATTCATTATCATCAAAGGGAAGATCTTCAGCAGGTCCCCTGTGAAGAGTCACTTTATCTCCAAATTTTTTTGATGCTATATCAAGCATGTACAAAGAGGGATCAATTCCTGTCAGGTTTAAACCCTTATCCAGCAAGGGTTCAAGGCTGATTCCCGTGCCACAGCCAATATCAAGAATCCGTTGACCATTTTTGGGGGACAGTAAATCCAGCAGCAATTTGATTTCAAGATCCAGACAATACCGGTTTTTACCCTGATCAAGCCAGGCATCATAGCTTCCAGCATCCTTAAAATCAAATATATATCCCATAATTATCCAATCATGAACAGCCTGTCGAGTCTTGTTTATTAAACCTCTATCTTTTCTTTCATCATTTTGTCAATGGCAATAACTGCCGGAGAATCACTTGGAAGTTCAAGCATTGATTTTCTCTCCATATCAAATTCAAGAAGATTCTTATCATCGGGAATTATACAGACTATTGGAACTCCGATTTTTTCGACTTCATCAAGAAAAGTCCGGCTCAAAGTTTCCGGCGCCCGGTTAACAATCAGGCCTTTGTTTTTAACATCAAGTTTAAGATCACCAAGCATTTCATTGATTCTTCCAACAGCTCTCAAACCCCGTAAAGCATAGTCTGTGACCATGAGCAGCATATCCACCTTACCGCTTGTTCTCCGACTTAGATGCTCCATGCCTGCTTCATTGTCTACCAGCAGATATTTATAATTTTTCTCAAGTTCATCTGCAAAACGGTTTAAAATATTATTGACCATGCAATAGCATCCCTGGCCCTCCTGGCGACCCATGACAAGAAGATCAAAGTCTTTTTGCTCAATCAACACCTGATTCATGAGCATTTCAAGATAAATGATTTTATCCATGCCCGAAGGGACGCCCTGCGGATCTCTCATAAAATTTTCACGTATATCACCCACTGTTTTTTCAATATCCAGCCCAAGGGTTTCACCCAGGTTACTGTTTGGATCTGCATCAATGGCAAGAAGCGGGCTATTGAGGTTGTTTGTAAAATATCTCATCATAAGCGCTGAAACTGTTGTTTTCCCAACTCCACCCTTGCCTGACATTGCAATTGTTTTACTCATATTTACTCCAAAATCAAATTTTCAATATTGTTGTATCATTATAACTCAATCTCATAATTTCTTAACAAACATAATGCAATCTAAAAAAAAAGCAATTAAAATTGCCATAAAGGCAAAAAGAGGTAGTTGATTATCCTTTATAGTTTACTCTTTTGTTTTCCTGGTCCATAATGTAGATTTTATGAATAAATATTTACAATCCTTATTATAAAAGAGAGTATTAAAAAATTAAGACAGAAACACTGATAAAATGAAAAAAAAGAGACGGGCATTAAACGACATATATAAGACCTTTGAGGCAAAAACCAGTGATTATAAAAAAAATGCAGCCTGTGAGAAAGGATGCGGGTTCTGTTGCAAAGATGCTGGAAGCATAGACATTACCACACTTGAAGGTTTGGCCATCAGAAAGGTGATGAAAGAATTTCCAAGATCCCGGCAGAAAACCCTGACCAAGCTCTTTCAGCAGGAAATCAAAAAAAGGGAGAATAAAGTCATAGTCCCTTGCCCATTTTTAATGAAGAACAATGCCTGCATGATTTATGAGGCAAGACCATTTTCCTGCCGCAGGATCTATTCCACCCATATATGCACCCGAAAGCATCCTCCTGTGGTAAACCGCCGGGTCATGAGATTGGCCGAGCAGTCCATAAAAGAATTACAACAATTGGATATCAATGGATATTCTGGCCATTTGTCTTTTATCCTTTACATGCTGTCCAATCCGACTTTTTTGAGCACTTATGAAGATGGAGACTTTAAACCGGAAGAGATCATGGAATTTGGGAAAGCCCATAGGATTGTCATCAATAAAATGATGGTGTAAGCTGAAAATTAAAATTTTAAAAAGTAAAACAAATGAGTAATGAGGTTTTATTTGAACAGATAAGCCCCATATCCAATCTTTGACTGGGGATTTACACTTGCATCTGTAAATAGTTTTAAGGTCGTCATTGAGATTAAGTTCTTGTATACTTGGATATTAGTTTGTCCAGATGACCTGCAAAAGTATTTCGATTCTTTTGGTTTAATGCTGGTGGGCCACCGGTATCGATGCCACTTGACCGCAAGGTGTCCTTGAAATCTCTAATGTTCAGACGTTCTCTGATATTGTCTGAAGAATACAATTCACCACGAGGGCTGAGCGCATGACCTCCCTTTTCTAACACCTGGGCTGCCAAAGGGATATCACTCGTAATGACAAGATCTCCCGGATCAAGTCTTTTCACAATCTCATTGTCAGCAACGTCAAAGCCAGGTGCGACCTGCAATAGTTTGATCCACTTTAAACGTGGGATGCGCATGGGTTGATTTGCAACAAGTGTTAATTGCAGCCTTGTACGCTGGGCTGCTTTATATAAAATATTTTTAATCACCACAGGGCATGCATCTGCATCTACCCATATTTTCATTTATACTCCTTTGGGTAAGTTGATAGCTTATTGTACAAATTCCTAATTTTTATGTAGTATAACTCTTTTTGAATCAGGAGACCAACTCTTTAAAAACCAATATTAGAATTTGAGGCCTAATTATAATGACAAAAAAAATTTATGATTATGAAGTCAGGTGTAAGACCTGCTATAAAAAATTTAAAACTCAGCTTTTTGAAAGCCATGAGAAAAATTTATGGGTTGTGGATAAAAAAGACTGGTATTGCGAAACATGCAAAACCGAGTATTTTGAAAAACAGACATCCAAATTGGCAAAAGCTCATTCCAAAATAGGCTTTCCCGCACTCATTGGTACCCCAAAAAGAGTTTCCTGGGCTGAAAAAATCAGGGCTGAACTGATCAACAAAGTAAGCTTTTTGAAAAAAAGTCTTGTATTTAAAAGTGATAAAGAAAAAGAAATATCAGATCTGGCATTTAATTTATTTTTACAGGAGTGGCAGGAAAAAACAGAAGCAAAATGGTGGATAGATAATAGAAAAATAACTGTTCGGGATATCTCTGATAGAATTAAAAAATTAGCAGGCTCCCTCGATTAAATGAATAATTGGAGACTATCCTCCAGCCTTTACAGCTTTATACCCAAGTGTATTTAGGTGTTCTACCAAAAAGTCCCGGTGATCCCCTTGAATCTCGATTACACCATTTTTTACCGTACCGCCGGTACCGCATTTTTGTTTGAGTTTTTTGGCAAGCTCTTTTAAAGACGGGCCTTTAAAAGGAAAGCCACTGATTAGAGAAACACCTTTCCCTTTTCTTCCCTTGGTAGATTTTTCCACACGAATTTTTCCGTCACCTTTGGGAATAGTGTATTTCTTCTTTTTTTTGCAGATACATTCAGCAGATTGTTTTCCGCAAGAAGAGCATATTTTACCGAACTCTGTGGAATAAACAAGTTTGCTGTTTGGGTCTCTATCTTTCATTTTTAATCATGGCGCTTTTCATATTATTGCATTATCCAATCAATAGGTTTATAAATGAATATTAATAAATTATAAAAAGGCAGGACAAACAGTGGAATTGATAAAAATTATATTTGCAATTGTTTTACCACCCGTGGGTGTTTTCCTGCAGGTCGGTATTGGAATGCATTTCTGGCTCAATATTCTTTTGACAATATTAGGCTATCTACCCGGCATAGTTCATGCTATATGGGTTATAGCAAAAAAGAAATAGGCACTATTTAGTAAAAACTTTTTTTAACAGCTCAGTTGTTCTTTTAGCAGGATTCTGCCGTATGGCAATTTCTTCCTGCGCCATATAATAAAAAATGCCGTCCATTCCTTTTTCAATCACATGATCGGTCAGGTTGGCTTTTACATCTGGCACAAAAGGAATGGATTTGTAATTTTTCATCATATTGTCATAGGATCTTACAGCACCGACCTGGGATAAACTTGTTTCAATTACAGGTTTCATTTCCAGAGCAAGATCCGGGGTCATTTTTTCTTTAAAATACTGGGTGGCAGCGTCATCAGGGCCGTTATAAATCTGTTTGACATCTTCAAAACTCATATCGGAAATAGCATTCTGGAACAGTTTTTTAGCTTTTGGCGTTGCATTTTCTGCAGCCCTGTTCAATTTTAATTCAAGGTCCTCAAAAAGAGATGACATACCAACTTTATCAAGCATGGATTTTACACTGTCAAGACTTTGCGGCAATGGGATATGAATTTTTGAATCCTTATTAAATCCATCTTCGGCTCCCAGTTGCTTCACAACATTCTTTGAACCCACTTTAAGGGCTTCTTTTAGCCCCGCACCAATCTCCTCCACAGTGAGTTCACCTGTTGTGCTTTTGGTTCCAAATGATTTTAAAACCTCACTGCCTTTATCAAACCAGGAATTGCCGGCAAACACCTGAGTTGATATTATCAATGAGGTGATGACAACAGCCATTATCATACATCTGTATTTATTATTGAAACAGTTCATTTTTGTCCTCCACTATTTGATGTTTTGTTTTTATCCAATGCAGGTTTTTTGCCGCTGCCAAAAATTCTGCGGAGAAAGGTAAAAATTTTCCCAATTTATGCCTAATTCAATAACCCGGGCAGCAGATTTTTAATCTGTTTTTTTACATCTTCAACTTTTTCTTTCTGATCCTCTTTTGTACCCGCTCCTTTTGTTAAATCTGTAATCTCCTTTGTAAGGTTTCCTTTAACCATACCTTCTAAATCAGGTCGGATTTTAGGAGAAGCAAAACTGCCGGTTATCAGAACAGGTACCATCAGCCCGGATCTCTCTTTGGTATCTCCCTGGCCTTTTAAAGTGGCAACAAATTTTGGTTCCACCCTGAAATCGAGCATCTCTTTTACCAGGTTGGCTTTTCCTGTAGCAAGTACTCGGATCAAAGGGGACTCAAGACTGCTCCCGTTTGTATTAATAAGGCCATTTTTTGCAGTAAAGGGAATTTTCAATGCTGCAAAATCGGTTTTCGGTTTTGTTTCTAATTTTTCTTCCACTCCAA
>CAXMTQ010000006.1:0-351 GCA_964196205.1 uncultured Desulfobacula sp. | reverse complement strand
TCAGCTTGATCATGGCAGGCTTTTCACCTTTCATGGCCAGTTCTATATCTGCCTTCAATGTTCCTTCAAGTAACTCTTTTTCCAGAACATCTTTCATCAGCGGCCCTGCCTGGATCCCTTTTGCATCAATTGTAATTTTTGTTTTAGGATTATTTTTTTTAACATTGAGCTTAAGCTTTGAGGCAATATTTCCCTGGTACAGATTCAAATCCAGAGGATCAATGGTAATAATGCCGTTTTTTGCCAGGATATGGATATCAACATCTTCAACTGTTGCTCCACTCGCTTTAATTTTTCCTGCTTTAATTTTTCCATCAAGAAGAAGTTTTCTTAAAGGCTCATAATTGGTTT
>CAXMTQ010000005.1:15398-24634 GCA_964196205.1 uncultured Desulfobacula sp. | reverse complement strand
TTTCCTGGCTTTCATATGGAAGGATCGCATATGCATTTTGCAGTGCAAATGTATCAACATCAATTATTTTTGGATTAAGTCCGGCCATATCAATCAATTCAATATATTCAGCTACCAGATCTTTTTTTACCGCAACCAGAAGAACATTTATCTGTTCAGGTGAGAATTCATTTCCCCCAAGATTTTGATAATCAATATTAACATCGTCAATATCATAGGGAATATATTGTTCTGCTTCAGAATATATTGTCTCGTGCAACTCTTTTTCCGATTTGTTTGATGTATTAATGGTTTTAATTACAACAGAGTGTCCACCTGTAGAAATTGCAACATTTTTCTCACGGATTTTCTGGGATTTAAAAAGAGATTTAATATCATTTGCAAGGTCATCCACCTTGACAACTCTGCCTTCTACAATGCTGCCTGGTGCAACCTGACTCATTCCAAATTTATTTAAGACATGTCCTTTCCCTGTTACTTTAATCTCAGCAACTTTAATGAAAGAAGAGCCAATATCCAGACCAACGAGATGATCTTTTTTCCCAAATATCATACACTTTCACAATCAGTAAGGTAAAACCAGTTCAAATTTAGGTACATTTTATAAACATTTTTAATATTGCTATCTACCATCATAATTACTATACTTTGATACGATATTATTGTAAAGTCAAGCTTAATCATGGTTTTTTACTAAATTAGCAGTAAAAAAAGTAAGGAATCATGAGTTTATAAACTAAAAAATTATGAAATAAATGTTACAAAAAACTAATAATACACAGGTTATTAAACCATTCAGACTGGTCAAGTTCTTTACATTTTCCTCTTTGGCGATTATGCTTGCGGCGACTATTGTTATCTCGGCATTAAATGCACACTGGGTAAGGAATATTCTTCTGGAAAAAAGTGAAGAGTATGCATCTCTCCTTGTTGAAAACCTTAATCATCAAATTATTTCCAGATTTATGCTCCCTGTTTTAATTAAATATGGAAAGATCAGATTAAGAGAAAAGGAACAATTTAATCTAATGGACAAGGTAGTCAGGTCAACTCTGCATAGTTTTAATGTGGAAATGGTATCCATTTATGATGAAAACAATATTATCTCCTATAGTTTTGATCAAGATTTAATAGGACAAAAAAATGCTGGTGGTGTTCATTATGAAAAAGCTTTAAAAAGAGAAGCAACATCAAGGCTTTTACAGCAGGGCAACTTTCTGGAATTACTGTTCTGGTTTCCACAGGAAACAAAGATAATCACCTTTGCTCCTTTACAAGCTGAAAAACAGGTATCACCTTCTTTAACCGGTCCAGTAATGGGTGTGGTTGAGATTATCAGGGACGTTTCAGATGATTATAAAAAAATTTTCAAACTCCAGGGATTGATTATAGGATCGTGCGCTATTGTAATGGGAATACTTTTTCTGGTGCTCAGATTTTTAGTTAAACATGGAGAAAAAATTATAGAGCAAAGGGCTGAAGAACGACTTAAACTTGAAGAAAAACTACGTCAATCTGAACATCTGTCAGCTATTGGTGAAATGACAGCAGGAATATCACATGAGATAAGAAATCCCCTTGGAATTATAAAAAGCTCTGCTCAATTATTAAAGAATAAAATGGCAAAATTAGACGCCGGAAACCATATACCTGATATAATAGTTGAAGAGTCTGGAAGACTTGATAATATTATTACAGATTTTTTGAACTTTGCAAAACCTAAAATCCCTGATCTTCGCCCCTGCATGGTTGAAGATATTATAGAAAAAAACTTAAATTACCTTAACCAGCATATAGAAGAGAAGAATTTGAATGTTTCCAAAGATATTGCTCAAAATTTACCTGAAATAATGGCTGATAATGCAATGCTTTATCAGGCATTTCTAAATATTTTGCTTAATGCTTTCCAATCTTTAGAAGACAATGGTTGCCTTACTATAAAAACAGCATACAATTCAGGAAATATTATTATTAATTTTATTGATAACGGAGAAGGGATAAAAGAAGATATTTTAAAAAAAATATGGACACCATTTTTCACCTCAAAGGACAGTGGAACAGGTCTCGGTCTTGGTATTGTAAAAAATATAATTGAAGCTCATAATGGAACAATTACAATATCTAATGCCAAACCAAACGGCACAAACGTGGAAATGATACTCCCAGTTTAAAAGGCAAATTAAAAATGGAAAACATCCTGATTGTTGACGATGAAAAAAACTATACCATGATCATTGGAGAAATACTTCAAGAAGAAGGATATACATCTATTACAGCTTCCAGTGGAATGGAAGCGCTTGATATTTTAAACAATGAAACCATAGATCTTATTTTAACCGATGTGAAAATGCCTGGAATGAGTGGCATTCAGCTGCTTGAAAAGATCAAAGAGCTTAACCCGGATATTCCTGTTATCATTATGACAGCTTACGGCAGTGTTGAAAAAGCTGTGGATGCCATGCACAGGGGTGCATACACCTTTATTCTCAAGCCATTTGAGAATCAAGCTCTTATTGCATACATTGCCAAAGCTCTCTCGGTTTACAAAATTGTTCAAGAAAACAGCAGGTTAAAAGATGCCGTCAGCTCAAGATACAGTTTTGATAATATCATCGGGAAAAGCAAACCCATGCAGGAAATTTATGAAATTATTAAAAAAGTAGCACCTTCAAATGCCAGTGTGCTAATTGAAGGTGAAAGCGGTACAGGAAAAGAGCTGGTTGCAAAATCCCTGCATTATAACAGTCCACGGAGAAACAAACCTCTAATTGCTGTCAACTGCTCTGCATTTGCTGAAACCCTTCTGGAAAGTGAACTATTTGGACATGAAAAAGGAGCCTTTACCGGAGCCAGCGCTTTGAAAAAAGGACGGTTTGAAATTTCAGATCAAGGAACTCTCTTTCTTGATGAAATTGGTGAACTTCCCATTTCTCTCCAGACTAAATTATTAAGGGTTCTCCAGGAAAAAACAATTGAGCGAGTTGGAGGAACATTACCTATCCCTGTGGATTTCCGCTTGATTGCAGCCACCAATAAGAACCTTGAAGATGAAGTTAAAAATGGAAATTTCCGGGAAGATCTATATTACAGGCTCAATGTTGTCAAGATTGTAATTCCTCCCCTTCGGGAACGCTCAGATGATATCCCTTTGTTAATTAAACATCTTATCGACAAATATACAAATGAACAGCAACCTGAAAGCAGAGTACCAGGGATCACCCCGGAAGCTGTAAAAATTTTATGCGATTATCAATGGAAAGGCAATGTCAGAGAACTTGAAAATATATTAGAAAGCTGCATCCTTCTGGGCAGCGGGGATATGATAACTCCTTCAGATCTTCCATTGCAGGTCAGGCAGAATATCTCTTCTTTTCTTGACTTAGATGGTATTCCACAGGATGTCGGCCTTGCAGAGACCCTTACTGCCGTTGAAAAAAGGATGATACAAAGAGCAATGAAACTTTCAGGCAATGTACAGACAAAAGCTGCTCAACTTCTTGGGATAGGCAAAAGTGGTCTGAATCAAAAACTCAAAAAATTTAATCTGGGATAAATAGGTATGAGATTTGAGATTTGAAAAATTTAATAGTATATTCTGACAAATAAACCCTCTTAATTTTAAAATATTTTATGTTCACAATTTTAAACTATTACAAATAGTATAATTTTAACTTATATTTTCAAATAGTTAAATCTTAGGCTCAATCTATATTGTTAAGGCAAAGTTCAAAATTTTGAACTTTGCCTTCTTTTTTTGATAACCAATCAAAATGTCAGTGGGAGGTAAAAATTATTTAAAATCAATGGGTTGGAACTTTTTTTGATAAAAAACGAATATTTTCATATTGTGGCAAGAGATTTGCAGTATTAAATATTTACTAACCAAATGTTAGTTTTTTCATCTTTTTTTCCTTTTCTAAAAAAGGCTGCTTTGTTAAGCAGCCTTTTTTAGTTTTGCAGGTACTGCAAACTTGAATTTAGCTCAAGACTTGCCCATATACGAGGCGCAAACAATCTTAAAACCGGAGTGTACCATAGTACATGATACATGAGGATTTCAATATTTTGAAGCAACGAAGTTGATGAGTAGATTATTATTCAAACTAATTGATTTTACTTTGTGCAATGGGAATATACATTGAATTTTCATATTCCGTCACAATCTGTTTATACAACCTTTTACTTTCAATAACATTATCAGCAGCTTCATTCAACATTGCCAGAGTAAACGTTGCTTCATCCTTTAAAAGATCACTTTTCCCCTGTTCGATTTGTGTAAAATATTTTCTGGCTTCATCAAGGTCTTTTCTGGCAAGGCATACATGCCCCAGTGATGATAAAAGAAAATTTTCCATCAAAGCCTCATTTTTAAACGCTTCAAAGGCCTCTTTATAATATTTATAACTTTGATCAAATTTTGAAGCATCATAACATATCCTGGCAAATTGAACTAAAGCCTGTTTGCCTGCAGCTGTATTAGAAAAATCTGTAAAAATAGTTTTAAAATCATTTTCAATTTCAATATAACCTTTTTGAGGATTATCAGCTTTATTATATTTGGTTAATGCCTGTGTTACAAGCATTGCAGCACTGCTTTCAGCCTTTTGAAAACTATACATAACCGATGCAAAAACAATAGCCACCAGAACAAAAGCCCCGGCAATGAAGATTAATTGTTTTTTATACTCTTTTGCATAGTTCATAGCCTTTAAAAGGCTTGCTTGAAATGGATCTATTTGTGTAAGTTCTCTTCTCCGTTCATTTGACACTTTTTGGTCTGACATTTTTTAATTCCTTTTTATATTAAAGAGTAATCACCATACCAGTGTTTTGAAAATCCAACCGACATCTCCATCTGCATGTTCAATTCTAAACCAGTCCCCTTTTTTTTCAAGAACCTTAAACGGCACTCCCTTTTCAACTGTAAACAAAACAGTGCTTTTAGTTGTTGCTTTTGACCTGACATTACATTTTTCTTTTACCGTGATTACACCCTGAACCTTGCCAAGAAGAGATTTATGAATCCATGCCACATCATTTTGAAAATCTTTGATTTTATACCAATTCTCTCTCTTTTTAACTATTATGACAGGGTGATACTTCTCCACCTGCCATAATACATCATATTTTGTCCCGGGGCCCGAGCGCATATTGGCAATACTTTTGGTTACAGTAACTCTTTGTTGTGCAAAAACTAATCCCGGCATGATCATGAGAACTGCCAGGGTGATAATAATAATTTTAATGACCGTTCTTATATACAACTTATTCATAAAAATCTCCCTTGTCAGGTTGTTACAAAACACCACTTTTTCCAATTTCTCGTTGAAAAAATTTTTTTTTGTAACAGCCTGTTGTGTTGACAAGCCGTTACAACCTGTCGAACTATTTCAATATCCTCTCTTTAAAGGCCTCATTTTTTCAACCTGCCCCTAATATTACTCCGGTTTGGTATACCAAAAAAGAGGCCCCCCATGCAACCACAGTTGTATATATCAAGTTAAATCCTGCCCATTTTGCTGAAGTTTCTCTGTAAATTGTCACAACAGTAGCAAAACAAGGTACATACAATAAAACAAAAATCATCATGGATAAAGCAGATATTGCTGTCATTCCTGATTTCTTAAGTACTTTTCCAAGAGCGTTTCCCTCATCACTGCCAACCCCATATAACACACCCATGGTACTGACAACAACCTCTTTGGCAACAAAACCTGTAACAAGCGCTACACTCTCTCGCCACCCTATTCCAATTGGTGCAAAAAAGGGTTCCAATGCTTTTCCAATTTGACCGATATATGATTTAGAAACTCGTTCCAGCTCTTTTTTATTTCCAATATTTTTAATTTCTAAATTAAATTGCCTGGTTAATTCTTCTGTTTTATCATCACTTGCCTCAGCAATTATTTGGGAAAAATCATATTTAATTTCATTTAATTGTTTATCAAAATCCACACTGTAGGAAATTGATTTTGGAAAACTTGAAAGTGCCCAGATAATAATTGAGCCAACTAAAATAACCCCGCCCATTTTTTTTAAAAACATTTTGCTCCTGTCCCACATATGGATCAAAAGGCTTTTCAGCATGGGCATCCTGTATGGAGGCAATTCCATAATAAATGGGGCTTCCTGGCCCTTAAAAAAAGCAGCCCTTAAAAGACGTCCCGATAAAATAGCTATGACAATACCTGTAAAATACAAAACAAATATAACAGTTCCCGCTTTTTGTGCAAAAAAACTGCCGGCAAGTACAATATAAACGGGGAGTTTTGCTGAACAGGACATGAAAGGTGTCATCAAAATTGTTAAAATTCTATCTTTTGGACTCTCCAGTGTTTTGGTTGCCATAATGGCTGGAACACTGCAGCCAAACCCCATTAGCATTGGAATAAAAGATTTTCCGTGCAGCCCGGAGGTATGCATGACCCTGTCCATTAAAAAAGCGGCCCGTGCCATATAGCCAGTATCTTCAAAAAGAGCGATACAAAAAAAGAGGATAAGAATATTGGGAAGAAAAATAATGACACTGCCAATCCCAGCAATTACACCATCTAATAAAAGATCTTTCAGCATAGAGGCAGGCAAATTTTTATCCAGAATGCCGCAAACTGCTGAAACAGACATGTCTATCCACTCCATGGGATATGCCCCAAGGTTGAATGACAGTTGAAACATTGCCCAGATAAAAAATATAAATACTGGTATTCCCAAAAATCTGTTTGTCAGTACAAGGTCAATATTGCGTGATATATCAATCTTCTTAATTGCAAGATTAGTTACCGTCTCTTTTATAATTCCCGCAATAACACCATATCTGTCATCTGTTAATACAATTTCAAAATCATCTTCGAACAGGTCATATACTCTTTCCCGGCACTCTTTGGCTGTTTGAAAAATATCTTTTGATGCCTTTGAAGAGAGATCTTGAAATCTATTTTTAACAATCTTATCATCTTCAAGAAGTTTAATTGCATTCCATCTCAAAGCTCCATCAATATTTATTTTATTTTCAAGAATTCTTGTTTTAACCCTTGAGATACACCTTTCAATCTCCTTGCTGTATTTTACATCACGACTCTCTTTGCCTTTATCAAATCTGTTAATTTCTTCAATCGCTTCTTTAACAAGGCTGTCAGTCCCCCTGTTTTTGTTTCCAATGGTGAATACAACCGGCAGCCCCAGCAATTGGGACAGTTTTTTTTCATCAATCCTGATCCCTTTTGCCTCTGCAACATCTGCCATGTTCAGCACAAACAAGGCCGGCCGCCCAAGTTCCATGATCTGAATGGCAAGAAAAAGACTTCTCTCAAGACTTGAAGCATCAATCATATTTATAACAATATCCGGGTTTTCATTTATAATAAAATCCCTTGCTGTAATCTCTTCAATTGAAAATGGTGTAAGGCTGTAAGTACCTGGGAGATCAACAATATTTAAGTCATACTCCTTATATTTTAACCTTCCCTCTTTTTTCTCCACAGTAACGCCGGGCCAGTTGCCAACCTTCTGCCTTGCACCTGTGAGATTGTTGAATATGGTTGTTTTGCCGCAATTTGGATTTCCTGCAAGGGCAATTGTTATTTTTTTTCGCATATCATCTTTTTTTATATTTTACATTTTCAACAAAAATAGTTGCTGCTTCTTCAATTCTGAGAGATATATGATAGCCTTTAATCACAAGTTCTATTGGGTCTTTAAGCGGTGCATATTTTTCAACATATATTTTTGACCCTCTGTTAATTCCCATCTCAAGCAGTCTGCGCCGCAAAAGTCCTTCCCCTGAAACTTTGCGAATAATTCCTTCCTGGCCAGTTTTCATCTGACTGAGCATCATGGTCGACAGAACAGAATGCTTTGATGCCTCCTCAGTTGCAGGATCTTTTACCGCTGTCTGATTAAAAGGCTGAACTCTGATTTTTTCTGCCATACCCTTACCAAGAACCAGACGGTTTTCACCGATGGCAACTACCACCTGACCACCAAAACCATTTGAAACAATTTCAATTAAATCCCCGATTTTAAGTCCCATGGAAGATATTCGAAGCTGCATATTTTTACCAGCTTCAAACTCTTTTACAATTAGTTTTTCTCCCAGCTTAGCTTTATGAAGAGAAACAAGAATGTCACGATTTTTCATACACCTGGAGCAAATGCCGTATATTTCCATTTTATGCTGCAGCATAAGAAATCCATAGGCATCTGCGAGCTTAAGTTGTTGTTGTTCTATGGCTTCATCTTTAAATTCTACTATATTACCACATTTGGTACAAACCATATGGTCATGGTGCAATCCAAGGTGTCTGTGTTCATATTGAGTCTCTTTATCATCAAACTCCATTTTGCTGGCAAATCCAAACCTGCTCAAAAGCTCCATACTGTTTAATACAAAGCCTTTATCAAGCTTAATTTTATCTTTGCTTAACTGTGTCAAAACATCGTCAACGGTTACATGATGCTCAAGTTTTAAAAAAGCCTCCAGAATCTGGAACCTTAAATCAAACTGATCAACACCCTGCTGTTGAAACAATCTTTTAAACTGCTTTTTTTCTTTCTCATGTGTATTAATCATAATTCTCATTCCTTCAAAAATAACATTCTAAAATATTATAGCTGTAAAGTTATGTCAAGGAGATGAAAACTGCAAAAAGACTGGACAAGCACTTCAAAAAAGGTTTTACTACTCTATAAAAAAAATAAATAAATAATAAAGGCCCTATGCTTTCACAGTATCTTTTAAAAAATTTAATAATAAAAAACCATACAATTAATAACAGGATTGTTCTTGCACCCATGGCAGGTCTTGGGCATATTGCTTTAAGGCAGCTCATATCAGAGTTTGGAGGATTTGGCCTGCTTTTTACAGGAATGTGCAGTGCAAAGGCTGTTCCCCAGGAAAACCCTGATAAGTCATTGGTTTTTAAATGGCGGAAAGAAGAACTTAAACATCTTGTATGCCAGATATTTGGATCTGACCCCAAAAGCATGGCAAAGGCAGCAACACGAATAGAAAAAGAGGGATTTTTTGGAGTTGATCTCAATTTTGGATGTTCAGTGGCAGCAATATGCAAACAGGGCTGTGGTGCAGCTTTATTAAAGGACCCCACTCTTTCATCAAAAATTGTAAAAACTGTAAGAGAATGCGTGTCAATCCCTCTATTTATAAAATTCAGAACCGGATGGGATAATAATCCTCAAATTGCTGTTGATATGGCAAAATGTTTTGAAGATGCCGGCGC
>CAXMTQ010000005.1:0-15388 GCA_964196205.1 uncultured Desulfobacula sp. | reverse complement strand
TGCTTTGACATTCCATCCAAGAGTTGCCCCAGACAGGAGAAACCGCCCTCCCCAGTGGAATGTCATAAAACTTGTACAACATGCTGTTGATATTCCTGTTTTTGGTAATGGTAATATTTTCCAGGAGCAGGATGGTATTAAGATGATTGAACAGACACATTGTCAGGGATTATCTGTGGGCAGAATGGCTGTTGCAAAACCATGGATTTTTGCACAGTGGACAAAAGGTTTTTCTCCACAAAAAGATATTTTTTTTACCACTGCCATGAGGATGACAGATATTCTTTTAGAGCATTATGATGATCATTTTGCAGTTAAATTCTTTAAAAAATTTGCCCCCTATTTTTGTGCCAACTTTAAATTCGGGCATCAGATTTTAAAAAAACTTATGCCTGCCCAAACCATGGATGCTATGAAACACAATATTGATATGGTATTTGAATCCAGCCCGGAAACTCTCTCAAAACCAAACATTAATCTGTTTTTATAACTGGCACCATACTATTTTTGATGTCATATCAATAATAGTGTTTAAATATCAATTCAAAGTTCTCGTGGAAAAACGATATAGAGGTAAAAAATTTTCAGGTTATGGTAAGATCCTTGCTGCTTTTTTTACCAATAAAGGAATAGTTTTTAAAGCCTTTTTACAGAATTAAACCCTGCGGATCACATTTTTCCCTTAAAAGAGATAGCTCGTTCATGGTTGGGGCATCCATCTTTTTTGCCCTGGAAATATCAATATAAAATTCCATGTTTTCTAGAATTTTTCCAGGTGAAATTTCAGGGTAATATCCTTTTAAAAACATCTTTTTCGAATCTTTATCAAAACCCATAATCCCCATATCTGTAATCACTCTGAAAGGACCACCTTCAGGAAGTCCTGCTTTTTTGCGGCCATCAGGACCATCAAGATATCCAGGGCTTGTGAGATAATCAAGTTTGAGTTTGAATTTTCGTTTTTCAAGTTTCATGAATATTATGGTTTTTGACACAAAAGAGGCAACATCACAGGCTCCTCCGCTTCCTGCGAATCTGACATCAGGAGCATTATAATCGCCAATCACAGTTGAATTCAAATTACCGTAAATATCAATCTGGGCAGCACCAAGAATACCCACAACATGTTTTCCTGTAAACCTGTTCTGCATAAAGGCAAATGAATCAAGAAGTCCTCCATTGGATGAAGCTTGATACATTATCCTGGAATCACCCACTGCAAGCGGTAAATCTTCAAGTTTTGAATCAATGGCTCCGGTTTCAAAAAAGATAATACTTCTGGGAGCATTAATATTTTTTGCAGCCATGGCAGCAAGCATTGAGATTCCCGTGCCGCAGAACACAATATCACTGTTCTGAATCTCTCTTGCTGCTGCAATGGCCATCATTTCCTTTAATGTATAATTCATAATTCAAAAGTCCTTTTACCTTACCAGATCTTTTGCATAGCCATAATCTTTATCTGCTGCAATGAGTTGAAGACGATCTTTGCCAATATAATCAAGGAAATCGCTGTGAGTTGAGTTATTTAGAATACTCTCTTGGATATATTTGTGATACTGCATGTCATCCTTGGCTGCCATAGCATAATCTTTTAAAAAAATCGGATCATAATCATAATATCCATAGCATGCACATGGATAGGCTCCATGGGGTATGTGAATAACAGCACTGGCATAGAGAAAAGGAATCTGATTCCTGTCAGGATCATTTTTAAGATAATTTTCATCAACAAGCTCTTCACATGTGATGATCAGATTTTTTGCAGCTTTTGCCTGCTCAACATCAGCAAATGTCAATCCCTCTATCCTGCAATTTCCCCGCGCATCAGCTTTCTGCACATGAATAATGGTGACATCAGGATTAATTGCCGGCACCAGTACTATTTTTTTTGTATCACACCAGTTTTCAAAAGGATTTTCCATCACAATTAGTTTCTGGTCAGGCAGTCTTGGATTCTCCTGCCTGAATGCATGGGAGAAACCCCATTTGTTTATAATATCGCTGCCAAGAGAAGATTTTGTGGGAAGAAAGGCAATGCCCATTGATCCTGCAAGGAAACGCAGACTCATCTGATAATTGGAGTAATCTTCTATTTTTATCTTTTTTTCCTGAACAGCCTTTTTAAACCTTATACATGTGGATGCAAATTTACCGCTTCCCCCATAGGCAATTTCAAGACAGGAGATACAGCCTGCTCCCACAAGTTCATCAACGCCCTGCCCATTGGAGTGGGCATAAAGATGGATATCGTTAATCTTCTGCCTTATTATTTCATAGACTGCAGCCATGGGATTTCTGTTAATGGTAAACCCGCCAATGGATAGGTGGCATCCATGTTTTACATATTGCCTGACTGCTTCTTTCAGGTCCATATTTTTTTATAAACCAAGGATACCTAATCCCTCTTCAAGCTCAAAGTATGGTTTGATTTCATATTGATATCCCGGCACTCCAAAATATATGGCAAGACTTTCACTAATGGCCTGCAGACCTTCTGCAAGTTTATCATTTTCCAGCTCATAATAGGTAATGGAGTTCATGCCGCCTGATACGCTGGGTGAAATATAGGGTCCTTTTTTAGTTAAAAAAGTTGGCAGGACTGGTGCTTTAAGATATCTTGTTGCAATCTCTTTTGTGCTTTCAGGTGGATAGGTAACATTGGAAATAATAACCATGTTTGTTCTCCTTTCATTTAAGTGTCAAATCAATTTATAATCTATTTATTATTAACAAAAAAATCATCAATAATCTTCTGCTGCTTTAGTTTATTCCCGTAGACTGTGGCACTTTTCTTATCGATAAATTCTGAAACCATGATCAAAAACCAGGTTTTTCCACCACCATCCACTTTTTTGATTCTGGCATCAATTTCTTTTTTCTTTAAGATGTCAACATAGCTTTGAGCATGTTTGGGCTTTAAATATGCTGCCACCTGAATAGTAAAGGGCTTGAATACCTGTATGGGTGTTTTAATTTTTTCTTTTTCAATGGTTCTTGATTTAAAAATATGGGATATGGGACCTACCATAAAAAACAGAAGCAAACCGGAAATCAGCGTAAGAAAACCCGCCTTTAAATAAAATCGAATTTTCTCATTTTGCTTTATATAAGTATACACCTTTGCAGCAGATAATATTAAAAAACTGAAGCTGCCACCCATAAAAGACCATAGACTCTGCAGGAAATAAACACCTTTTTCAGTGAGTACTTGCACTTTTTTACCAATTTCAACTTTTTCCACTGGTTTTTTATCAAAAAGTTGAAACGACACCTCTTTTTGAAGAGTATCCTCGGGTTTGCCAATCAAAGCCTCAATTTTTTTTGAATACCCATGTTTCAATTCAGGATCACTTAGAACATGTTGGTAAAGTTTTTTTGCTGTAAAATCCTCTCGTTCCAAACCCAGAAAAATATCGAGAATTAAGATTGATAAAATTTTATCACTATAATATCTTTGAGCAAGCATGGACAGTATCTCCTGCTCAAATGATGTTACAATGCTTGATTTCCTTAACCGGGTCAGCCAGAGGTGTGCAATGTCCTTGTCTGCGGGATTTATTTTGAGATAGACAAGTGTCCCCAGCTTAAAATTTTTATTTTCAACGGAAGAGTTTAAGTAAAATTTTGCAATGGCACCTGATATCCTCTGGGCTGTCTTTTTTGAGGTAAATGGCCATAGCAGGAAAGTATCATAAACCCTTAAGGCTTTAGTATAATTTTTATCAGCCTTATTGAAAATCCCTGATCTCTCCCAGGCATGCCCTTCCTTAATCAAATTTGTAATTATTTTCTTAGCCGCCAAATCCATTAAAATACTGATTATAGCTATCACGCCTGCTATGGTTACAAATCCCGTAATTAAAGGATTAATTCCCGGAAAAAATTCTGCAAGTCCAGGCAGAAGATAAAAGCTCAATGGAATGGCAAACAGAGTTGTTATCCATAAATGAACACTGATATTTTTTAATATCCAGATCATGGCCCGTCTTGTTCCTCTTTCATACACAAATGCTGCTCCGGTTTTAAGGGCACCTGTAAAACTTCAATAATTTCACTATCTCCAAAAGCAGTTTCTTCCCTATCTGTAATACACCCTGTTCTTGTATCCACTTTTTCAAATCTTATATTATCAGGAATTGGAAAATCTCTTTCCGGATCTGATTTCAATGCTTTTATCATGAAGTCAGCCCAGATCGGTGCTGCGCTTCTGCCACCTGTTATACCTACACTGTTAACATCAACTAAAGTTTTTTTCTTGTCAAATCCTGTCCATACAGATGTGCAAAGCGTGGGTGTAAATCCGGTAAACCATGCATCTTTATAATGGTCTGTGGTTCCTGTTTTGCCTGCTGCAGGGAGGTTAAATCCAAGATTTCGGATGGGTCGCCCGGAACCTCTTTGAATGACTGATTTCATCATATCCACAACCTGATAAGCAATGGCAGGGTCAAGCACTCTTTTTTCCTGAACAATGTGCTCAAAAATAATTCTGCCAAAGGCATCTTCCACCCTCCAGAAGAGAAAAGGTTCATGCAGAACTCCAAGATTGGCAAAAACAGTATAAGCCGATGCAAGTTCAAAAGGTGTTACATCAGAAGTTCCCAGTGCCACGGAATATACATCTTTTAAAGGACTTTTAATGCCGCATATTCTGGCAGTATTATTAACCGCAGCAGGACCAACCTTTTCCACAATCTGAGCTGCAATGGTATTAACAGATTTAAACAAAGCTTTTTTTAAAACCATATTGCCTGTAAAGATTTTGCCAAAATTTTGAGGTTCCCAGTCCGGGGCTCCTTTTACGGGTATAATAACAGGCTCATCCGTCATAACTGTTCCGGGATGAAATCCAAGGGTTTTAAATGCTGAATAATAAAGAAAGGGTTTAAAACCGCTTCCCGGCTGTCTGGAACTGTTTACTGCCCTGTTAAATTCACTTTTATAATAATCTCTGCCCCCGATTAAAACTTTAACAGCTCCTGAACCAACGTCAATAGCCACAAGTGCCCCCTGGGGGTGTTCAAAATTCTCATCTTTAATACCCATCATGGTATCAAGTTTTTCAAGACCTTTTGTTAAAGATTTGCGGGCATAGGACTGCAGTTTTGTGTCAATTGTGGCGAATACCTTGATGCCGCCATGAAATACAACATCTTCGCCATATTTTTCAATCAACTGGCTTATCAAAGCATCCAGAAAATAACTTCCTGTTCTTGAATCTGTTTTTTCACGATAAAGTTCCGGCTTCACCAACCTTGCCTGCTGAAATTCAAGATCAGATATAAAGCCCACCTGCGCCATTCGTCTCAAAACTATATCACGCCTTTTTATTGCCCGATCCAGATGCCTGTATGGATTATAATTTGTTGGAGATTTAGGCAGACCTGCAAGCAATGCTGCCTCGGGCAGTTTTAATTCAAGTGCCGATTTACCAAAAAATTGTCTTGAAGCTTTTTCAATTCCTTGAGCTCCTGCACCAAAATAGATCTGATTTATATAGGCATGTAGAATTTCCTCTTTTGTATTGGATGCTTCAATCTGCAGGGCCACAAGCAGTTCTTTGAATTTGCGTTTATATGTTTGCTTAAAACTGAAAAAAAGATTTTTAGCAAGCTGCTGGGTTATGGTAGAGGCTCCCTGAACCCTTCCTAATTGAAAAATAGTTATATAAAGTGCTTTTAAAGTTCGAAGTTTATTAATCCCATGGTGTTCGAAAAATCTGTGATCTTCTGTTGCTATGATTGCATTAATAAAATCCTGGGATACCATGTTCAAAGGAATAGTTTTCCTGGTCCCAATGGTGGCCAGCGCCTGGCCGTTTGAGGCATAAATCTGGGTCTGGGGTCTTTCAATAATTCGGCTTAAAGGAGAGGGAAGTTGTGGAAGATCTTTAGCTGCATAAAATACCAGAAACATCCCTGCAAGACCTGCCAGTGAGACAAGGATTAAACCGAAAAACAAAAAAAAACGGAAAAATTTTAGGATGAAATTCAATTTTCGCTCCTCTGAAGATAGAGACTAAGCTGCCACACAGCCCACTCCCGACCTTTTATAAAAACAATTTTCTTAGCACCCTGTTCTTCAAATTCAAATCCGAGTTTAATATAACCGTTTTGTGATACATTCCAAATACCAATATTGATGATTTTCCCCGCTTGTGCCAATAAAATTTCAGGATTTACCATAAGATCAGGCAAGAT
Source organism: uncultured Desulfobacula sp. (assembly GCA_964196205.1). GTDB lineage: Bacteria > Desulfobacterota > Desulfobacteria > Desulfobacterales > Desulfobacteraceae > Desulfobacula. The sequence goes on along the minus strand of CAXMTQ010000005.1, from coordinate 9,185 downwards.
ATCAGGGGGCAGTTTAAACACAGCATCAAAAAAAATTGCTGCTGTGTAAATACGCCCTGAAAATTCTTCCATCCCGGAAAATCCTCCTGCCACAGCCTGTTTACCTTTTTCAATCTCAAGGATAAATTGTTTTTCAAGATCAATCTGTTTGATAACCCTGTTTTCAGAATCAATAAAATAAATTTTAATGCCACCTGGAATACCCTCGCAAAATATTCTGTCAAGCGTACTGCCTTTAAGCAGCCAGACAAGTTGAGCAGGCTCAATAATTTTATCTGCCATGGACTTTTCAAGGGTCAGATAGAGGGTTTGAAAATGATTTTTTTCCAAAGTGACCCATTCACCGGGTAAAATATCTGAAACAAGGTTTAAAAAAGAGGAGGCTTTATGGACATTGTGCTGTGTGTCCTCTTTTTTATTAATAATTTTATTTAGATATTCATGGGCATTGGTAGTATGTTTTCCAGCCTCCCAGATAACTCCTGTTTGAGGACGAAACTCATTAGTTGAAGCGAGATAAGAACCAACAAGATTTTCAAACCAGTCAAAGCGTAATTCGGAAACCAGAAAAGTTGCAGTGATCATGAAGACTGCAATATTTAAAAAAGAGAAAGCCCTTTTTAACCATTCGGAAAAATTTAAAGGTTCATACCATTGCCGGGTCATAAAAATTAAACTTGGCACCTCTCTTCTACGTTCGTCCTGCCAGTTTCAAGGATGCATTATATATAGTGTAAAAATTTCTATGCTCTGTGAAAATATTGGACAAAAAATTTCTAAGGTGTGCTATATCATTGATTCCTACGATACTGTTGACACTTGTGTGCAACGCAGACATATGATCATTGGTATTAAATTTTTTGCTTATTAAAACAAGACAGATTTTACGTCTTAAAGACATATCAATGGTATTGAGTTTAGCTATAATATCTTCACTTCCCCTGTTCTGATCAAAAACTTCATCAATTATAACAAGGGGATAAATATGGTATTCAAGTTCTTTCAATGCCTCTTTTGTTGTTGTGACTTCCTTGGCATCAAAGCCAATATCGCTGACAACAGAATAGATCTTTTTTTGCAAATCACCACTGCTGACACAGACAAGTGCAAGAGTATTTAGTTCTTTCTCAAGAGAAAAATTAAAATTTTGCTTTACCCGTTGCGCAACGGGGATCTTGATCTGCTCTTTGCATTGCGGACATTTAAATCTTGAATCCTTATCTTTTGGAATTTTGTGATCTGGAATAGTTAATTTAGTTTTACAATTTTTACATGTCACATCCATAGCTTAATTCCCCTGATATCCACTATCAATTTCCAATGAGCCAATATTTGTAGTGGTCTGTCCCCTGGTACTCTTGATTGAATCAATACCCCGTCCAACAACATCTTTTCTTGAAGCATAAGATGAGGCTATATCCTCATTGATCTTTCCCTCTTCATAAAGTGAAACTATATATTCATCAAAAGAGACCATATCCTGTGCCTTGCCTTTAGTAATGATATCATTGAATGTCTTTCCTTCGGATTCTCCATGCAGGATAGAATCTTTTACCCTGAGATTAGTTCCCATAATTTCAAAGGCAGCCACCCTTCCTCCTCCAAGTTTTGGTAATAATCTCTGGGATACGATCCATCTTACTGAATCTGCAAGACGAATCCTGATCTGTCTCTCCTCTTCAGAGGAAAACATCCCAAGAATACGGTTAATGGTTTGACCTGAATCAACAGTGTGCAGTGTTGAGAGAACAAGATGACCTGTTTCAGCGGCTGCAAGACCTATTTCCACAGTTTCCCGATCCCGCATTTCTCCCACAAGAATCACCTTTGGAGCCTGGCGCAAAGCAGCTCTTAAACCACTTGCAAAGGTATCAAAATCAGCTCCAAGTTCCCGCTGGTTAAAAGTGGATTTTTTTTGGGAATGCTGGTATTCAATTGGATCTTCAAGGGTTATCACATGAACTGATTTACTTGTGTTTATTTTATCGAGCAATGCAGCAAGGGATGTCGTTTTACCAGAGCCTGTGGCTCCTGTAACAAAAATAATACCATTTTTTTCTTCTGCCATGGTGTAGAAAGCTTTGGGAAGATCCAGATCTTTAATAGTTGGAATTTTTGTTTCAAGTTTTCTTAAAACAATGGAATACCTGCCTGATCTTGAAAATATGTTCCCCCTGAAACGGGCTTTATCTCCAAGCTGGTAGGAGAAGTCACAAGATCCCTCTCTGATAAGAGTTTCAGTTAATTTCCGGCTATTACCAATCAGATTCAGAGCAACTATTTCGGTCTGAAAAGGAGTAAGTATTTCAAAAGGTGGATCCATATCCACTGAAATCAGCTCCCCGGAACTTTCAACCTGCAGGGGTTTACCCGGTGTAAAATTCAAATCTGAAATATTGTCATGGGATTCCAACATTTTGGAAAGGATATGATCAATTTGCTGTTTTTTCATGCCATTTTCCTGTTAACTTCATAAAATAATTTTAAGCTTCTGTAAAATCCGATGGTGGATTTTTCAAAAATGGTCTGAACAGGGATTTATTATTTGCCTTGCTATATGCGGAATCAGCGCCTATCCAACCCTTTTGATACAAATTCATGATGGCATCATCCAACAGCTGCATTCCATATTGCTTTCCTGTTTGAATCATGGATGGTACCTGATGGGTTTTAGATTCCCGGATAAGATTACGCACAGCCGGTGTTGCTACGAGAATTTCCAATGCTGCACATCTGCCTTTTATATCAATTCTTTTAAACAAAGTCTGGGCAACAATGGCTCTTAGACCATCTGCCAGTGTAGATCGTATCTGAGTCTGTTCGGCCGCCGGAAACATTTCAATAATTCTGTCAACGGTTTTAGCAGCACTTGATGTATGCAGGGTACCAAATACAAGATGACCTGTGGAAGAGGCTTCTATGGCAAGGGCAGTGGTCTCCAAATCCCTTAATTCACCAACAAGAATAATATCTGGATCTTCACGCAATGCCCCTCTCAATGCTGATGAAAATGACTCAGTATGCAGTCCGATTTCCCTGTGGCTGACAATACTTTTTTGACTCTTGTGTACGAACTCTATGGGATCTTCAAGTGTAATAATATGATCTTTTCTGGTCCGGTTGGCTTGATCAATAACAGCTGCAATAGTTGTTGATTTACCAGAACCTGTTGGCCCGGTTACAAGGACAAGACCCCTTGGAAGGTCGGCAAGTTTTGAAATCACAGAAGGAAGTCCAAGCTGTTCTGTAGTCAAAATCTCTGAAGGAATCTCACGGAATACAGCTGAGATACCGTTTTTCTGCATGAAATAATTTGCCCTGTATCTGGCAAGCCCTGGGATTTCATATCCAAAATCCACATCTCCGGTCTCTTCAAAAACTTTTATCTTTTCCTGGGAGGTTATTTCATATAAAAGACTTCTTAATTTATCACTGCTTAAAACATCATATTTTATACGTTCAATCTCACCATAAATTCTTAATGCAGGCTGCTGGCCAGAAGACAGATGAAGATCCGAAGCCCCCTGTTCATGCAATAGTTTAAAAAAAGCATCAATTTCAGCCATTTTGTCACCTCTATTTTTTAATGCTTAATTCTAAATTTTGCATTAATGATTTATTCCTTATTTAATTATTGATTTCCTGTTTTTATATAATTCATAATTAAAAACTCAAAATTAATAGATCATGCTTGTTTAATAAATTTTATGGTAGAATCAGTCTCATCTGCAGCCTTGTTCTCTTCCTTTGTCATTTCAAGCATTTTTGAATGGGAATCAAGTACTGCACTGATCTGCATTTCAAGCTGAATTCGTTGACGTTTGAGTTCAATAATATCGCTGTGAAGCTGGGACAATCTTTTATGTGCTCTGTTCAACATTTTCTCTGCTTCAACTTCTGCATTAGCTATGATCAACTGGGAAGATTTTTTAGCATTTTCCTTCATTTGATCCAGAACTTTCTGGGACTGAATCATGGCGTTTTTCATAGAGCTTTCTCTGTTTTTGTATCCCTGATTCTCCAGGTTCACCCGGTGATTTTTTTCTTGAACAGTTTTAATGGCATTATTTAAATTAGTAAGTTCTGTTGTAACGTCTTCAAGAAAAATGTCAACTTCCTGTACATCAAACCCTCTGAATCTTGTTGTAAACTCTTTTTGCTGAACAACCAATGGCGTTATACCCATAATTAGAATTCCTCTCTTTTTATACCTCTATTATACTATTGAACGCGCCAGCCCGTGGAGACTGTTCACAACAAATGTCTGAAGGAAAATAATAGCGAGAATTACAATAATAGGAGACAAGTCAAGCCCTCCAAAACTTACAGGAAGCCTTTTTCTGATTTGATAAAACACTGGTTCTGTAGCTGTATTGATAAATCTTACAATAGGATTGTAAGGATCAGGACTTACCCATGACAAAACAGCTCCTGCAATAACAATCCACATATAAATACTCAGTGCATAATCCAGAACAACTGCTATGGCTTCAAAAAAATTTGCAAATATGAGCATTTATATTACCTTTTTTATATCATTTTATCACTTTCAACTTTCTGATAAACTATGAATAGTGTGAAAAGTCAAGGTTTTTTACATATTTAAACCTAAATAGCTTCATGTGACAATGACTGGATATTGTAGAAATCATATATGGCGACCATCAACTTACAGGCAAAAATTTGCCTGCGAGTTGATATACTTAAATCCAATTATATGATACTATGCCACTTAAAAAAATATCCATAATTTATGATTTACAGACTTTAACCGCAAATAATTTAAAAAATTTTTCCAAAGGAGTAACCAAATGGGACAAATTAATTTAAAAGAGATCACAACCATTTCCTATGAAAAAACAGAAATAGAAAAAGGATATACAAATCAATCCCTTCGCATTAATCTTGATGCAAATGATATCATTATAAAACCAATCGAAGAGAAGATAAAAGATAAATTTATCGGAGGGAAAGGGTATGATTTATGGCTGATGTGGAATGCGGTTTCCGGGGATACAAAATGGAATGACCCTGAAAATGCAATCTGTATTTCTGCCGGCCCTCTTGGCGGCACTCCCGGCTATCCAGGCGGCGGAAAAAGTATTGTAACTTCTATTTCTCCTTTAACAGGAATTCCCATTGATTCTAATGTTGGAGGATATTTTGGACCCTATAAAAAATTTTCCGGCTTTGATGTTCTTCAGGTTGACGGCAAAGCAAAGGAAGATACTATTATTCTCATTGACGGAATCGAAAACAAAATCAAAATCTTTGAAGCCAAAAACCTTCCACAAGATTCCTATGAACTTTCAAATAGTTTGACCCACCATTTTGACAAGGACAAACCTGTCAATGTTTCTGTTGTAAGCGCAGGGCCTGGAGCTGAAAATACATTTTTCGGTTGTCTGAACTTTTCATGGTGGGATGCCGGGCGTAAAAGAGTGAGATATAAACAGGCCGGCCGAGGTGGTATTGGAACTGTTTTTGCTGATAAAAAAGTTAAAGCCATTGTGGCAAGATATGCTTCCATTTCCATGAAATCAAATAACCCTTCTGATCTGGATGCACTGAAACTTGTTACTAAAACTTATGCAAAAGAGATTAAAGAGCTTGATCCAAAGCAAAATCGCATGGCGCTTGTGGGAACCACTCATATTGTAACAATTATGAATGATCATGACTGCCTGCCGGTTAATAATTTTAAATTTGGCTCGCACCCTAAAGGAAAACTCATCGGTGAAGAGGCTTTTGAACTTATTTTTGATAAAGGCTTTGACGGCTGCTGGAGAGGATGTACTGTAGCCTGTTCCCATGGAGTAAAAGATTTTTCACCTTTTACAGGACCTTACAAAGGTAAAAAAGTATTTGTTGACGGACCTGAGTATGAAACTGTTGCAGGATGCGGTTCCAATCTTGGAATCTTTGATGCCCATACCATTATTGAAATTAATTTTTATTGCGATGCCTATGGCATGGATACTATTTCCGTGGGAACTTCCATTGGATTTGTCATGGAGTGCTTTGAAAACAGCCAGATTACAACCAAACATACAAATGGAATGGATTTAAGCTTTGGAAATAGATTCAACGCCCTTGAAATCATTCATCAGATGGCAAGGGGTGAAGGGTTTGGTGTTATCGTGGGCAAAGGCGTCAGAAAGATGAAAGAAATCTTTGCAAAGGACTTTGGAGCAGACATGGCCTTTATGCAGGATATTGGCATGGAATCCAAAGGCCTTGAATTCTCTGAATACATTACCAAGGAATCTCTGGCACAGCAGGGCGGCTACGGTCTTGCCCTCAAAGGCCCCCAGCATGATGAAGCCTGGCTTATCTTCCTTGATATGGTTCATAATTTCATGCCAAGCTTTGAAGATAAAGCAGAAGCCCTTCACTGGTTTCCCATGTTCAGAACCTGGTTCGGTCTTTGCGGTCTTTGCAAGCTTCCCTGGAATGATATTGTTCCTGAAGACAATAAAGACAATAAAGAACCTGCAAAGGTCGTTAAACATATAGGATGGTATGCAGACTTTTTCAGCGCAATTACTGGCAAAAAAACAGATAGTGATGGTCTCATTGCCATGAGTGAGGCTGTTTATAATTTCCAGCGAATTTTTAATCTTAAAATGGGATATGGAACAAGGGAACATGATACCCTTCCCTATAGAGCCATGGGGCCTGTTACTGAAGAAGAGTATGAATCCAGACAGGAACTTTATGATGCGCAGCTCAAGGAAAAATACAGCATGGATATAAACGGCATGGGTACAAAAAAGAAAACTGCTGTATTAAGAGAAAAAAGAGAAGAGCAGTATGAACTGCTGACAGATGCAGTTTATGAACGCCGCGGATGGACTGAAAACGGAATCCCCACTGTTAAAACTGTAAAACGTCTTGGTATTGATTTTCCTGAAGTTTTGGAAATTTTGAAAAAGAGCGGTGTTGAATAAAAAATGATTGAAGTTGATGAAAAAGAGCTGCAATGGTCAAACAACCTGACCATTGCAGCTCTTTTAAAAACACTTGATAATGTAGAGTTTTGTTCAGTTGTCCGCCTTAACGGCAGGCTTGTTTCAAGCCCGAAATTTAAAGAAACCATTATTCCAGACAACTCAAAAATTCAATTGCTGCCCCTTGTTGCAGGAGGATAAATTCATTTTTTTCTTACTTTTTTTAGCGCTATAACCCCTGAATCCCGACAGGTTGTTTAACCACAGTCAGTATCATCTTAAACTGAGTCACAGCACTAACAGAATGGGGAACATTTGCAGGCATAACAACAACCTGTCCTGTAACAGCTGCAATCTTTTTCCCGCCAATATTTATCAACGCTTCCCCGTCAAGAATCTGTATCATGGCATCACCCGGCGATGTATGGGCACTGATCTCCTCCTCTTTGTCAAAAGCAAACAGTGTAATATTGATGTTTGATTTGCTGGTAAGTGTCCTGGAGACAACTCTTCCCTCCTCATAATCTACAAGCTCTGTAATATTTACAGCTTCTGAAAACGGAATATTTTTAATTAGTTCTTTCTTCTCTGACAATTTGTCCTCCTCTATTTTTATACATAGAACTTATTTATCTTCAACAGGGAATTTTGCCCTGAACCACTCTTCCCAGCCGCCTTTCAGTGCATAAACCTTAGTATATCCATTTGACAATAATTTTTGTGCCAGACCGGCACTTGTAGCTTCGCTGGGTCATGCACAATATAAAACCAAAGTCTTATCTTTGGATATCTATTTGACCAGGATTTGAAATCCTGCGGCGACACACGCTCAGATCCTTTGATTTTAAATTCAGATGAGCTCCAATCTCGACCGGCTCGTACGTCAAGAATCAAGACAGTCTCTTCTCCCATGATTTGTTTTAATTCTTCTTTGGTCATTCTATCAACATTTGCCACAGCATTTGTTGAAGCCAGCAGTGTAAAAACAGCAGCCAATATGAATAGTGCCAAAAACTTTCTTTTTCTTAATTGTTTCATTGCTTTTCCTCCTAAATTTTATTTAAAAATTAATTTATAACTCTATTTTTTAAAAGTTTTAGCGTCTCTTAACATAAGAATAAAACCTGGAATGAGACTTATGAAAAGTGCAACTCCCAAAAACTTACAAATTAGAATGGGTTTGTCATCCATTATTGTTAATATAAGGATGGTGATTCCCAATATCAATAAACACATTACATTTATTACTGTTTTTAATAAAAAATTGGTATGATACCTTTTGTTCGGCTTGCTTAATATAAAAATATAAAAAATTGATATCATTGAATATGATATCAGCCAGAGAATCAGCGAGGCCCTTATAAAGGTTTCCAGCTCTTCTGCACCAGCCATACCCCCTGCCATCATACCAGCAATAATTAAAGTTAAAGATAAGATGATAATTTTGGATATTTTTATATTACCTGGCAGCATCTTTATTTGCAAGAGCATTGATCCTTGTTGTGAGATAGCTGTAAAAAGAGCATGTACAGCAGCCAGAGATCCTGAAATAACAATCACTCCCATAATAAACCTGCCTGGAGCACCCAGTATATTTTTTGCAGCGACCATATGGGGAATGCTGGTGTCCATCAATTTTTCCATGGGGATATATAAAAGCAAAACATAACCCCACAGGATAAAAAGCATACCCATGAATATGACAGCCATAAATAATATACTGTTTTTTTGGGGGACATTCTGATCTGAGTTATTCCAAATAGGAAAGCCCATCTCAAAACCGATAAAGAACAGCAGGGGCAGAAAATATGTACTTAATCCAAAACCATCAGTCAAATAGTCAATATCTCCCGGTTTCAAATCAATCAATTGATCAGCTTGCATGATTCCTGAAATGATTAAAACTAAAAGGCCTTAACTTGAAATGACACAAAAGGCTACTTGTGAATAGAGAGTCACCTTAACTGGTAAAAATTGCAGACCCAGTAGCAATCCCAAGAAAATAAATGCAAATCCGAAATTGGGAAACCAGTATAAAAACACTTCATTGAATACAAACCCTGAAGACACCAGGAGTCCGGTTGACAGAAAGATAACAGCTATAATTTTAACAAAAAAAGGAAAAAAAACAAGAGTAGTTCCCACTGTTTTTTTTAACATCTTAATATCAGATAAACTTTCAGATGAAAAAATGAAAAAATGCCTGTATTGTGAAAGTAAAATTAAATAGATTAT
>CAXMTQ010000004.1:0-26421 GCA_964196205.1 uncultured Desulfobacula sp. | reverse complement strand
TCTCTCCTGAAACGTCTCTGGCACTTTTACCCATGGAATTGACAGCAAAATCAGCACCATTTTTAAGCATGGTATCCAATCTTTCCTGATTAATATCAACGGCAACAACATTTGCAGTTCCCAGGGCTTTTAAAATTTGAACCATATACTGGCCTACACCGCCTACACCAATGACAATAACATTATCTCCCACCTGGATATCAGCACGTTTGGTAGCCTGGAAAGGTGTGGTTGCTGCGTCTGCAACAACTGCAAGTTTCTCAAGTGGAATATTTCCACGGTTTTTAACTTCGCAGATATCAATGGCAGGAACTGGAATATGGCTTGAAAAACCGCCGTATATTCCCATGCTGTTCCCCGGCATTTTCTGGGCAAGGCATCTATTGCCTCTTCCGGTTTTGCAAAGATAGCACTTTCTGCAAGGCATAACAGCTGGAATAATGACCTCTTTTCCAATCCAGGCTTTTTCACCATCAACAACTATTCCGGAAATTTCATGTCCCAGTGTTAAAGGGGGTTTGTTCACAGTGGGCACACCCTGGTAAAAATATCCCAGATCTGTATGGCATACACCACAGCCAGCTACTTCAACCAAAACTTCTCCGGGTTTAAGCTCGGGCACATCAATTTGTGTTTTTTCTAATTTTCCAGGAGTAACTTCTCCTGTTTCCCTGTCCTTTTTAAAGGGAGAGACCATCTGCCATGTCTGAATTTTATCAGGAATGTTTCCCATACTTTTCTCCTTTTTTATTTTGCAAAGCTCAAGCATACAAGCTTATCACTGTTTAGGGCTATTTATGCTGTAAGCTTTTGATTTGCAGCACACTCAAATTATGACACATTTCTACTATTATTCTGGATATTTTATAGTTATATTACAGCTATATGTCAACCATTTATTTTCTTTAAAAAACAAAATTTTCCTTGACATTCTTTCCTGATTTTCAATATATACCTCCACAATATAGCTTATTTATAGTTATAATGTAATGGAATGGAATATTAACTTAATATAGGAGATCGTTTTTGATGAAAAAAATTACAATCATAACATTTTTGATTTTTTGTTTTACTGCGCTGTCTGCTTTTAATGTAACAGCCAAGACTCAACTGTCTTATGCAAACTTTTTTCCGCCAACACATATTCAAAGTCAGCTTGCCGAAAGCTGGTGTAGAGAGGTGGAAAAAAGAACAAATGGTGAAATTATCATTAAATATTTTCCTGCCGGCACGCTTACAAAAGCACCACAGACCTATGATGGTGTTGTACAGGGCATTGCAGATATTGGAATGACCGTTCTTGCATATTCCAGGGGACGTTTTACAGTGGCATCTGCCATTGACCTTCCCATGGGTTATAAAAGTGGTGTACAGGCAACAGCTGTTGCCAATGCTGTTTTAAATAAATTCCAACCCAAAGAATTTAATGATTCAAAGGTTATGTTTCTCCATGGTCATGGTCCAGGTCTTATCCATACCAGGGATAAAGCAGTATCTTCCATGGCAGATCTTAAAGGTTTGAAAATCAGAGGTACAGGCACAAGCGGTAAAATTGTTGTTGCTCTTGGAGCATCTCCTGTGGGAAAGAGCATGAGAGAGGCTTACCAGATGCTGCAAAAAGGAGTTGTTGACGGTTCAGCACAACCTGTGGAAGCCAATAAAGGCTGGAAACTTGGTGAAGTTGTTCACTATCTGACTGAAAATTATTCAACAGCCTATACAACTACTTTTGCTGTGTTTATGAATAAAGGCAAATGGAATAAACTATCTCCTGATGTGCAAAAAACTATTAATGATATAAATGCAGAGTGGTCTGTAAAACATGGTCAAGCATGGGATGCAGCTGACAAAGCAGGACTTGAGTTCTTTATCTCTAAAGGTGGCCAAGTAGTCAGCCTTTCTGATGAAGAATCTAAAAAATGGGAGGCTGCAGTAGCTCCTGTCTTTGATGAATACATCAAAAAGGCCAATAAAAAGGGTGTTGATGGAAAAGCAGTTGTAGATTTCATCAAATCAAAGATGTAAATTAGTAATGCAGTTTGAGGCATGAGTGATGAGGTGTGAGGAATGAAGTTTTTGCCTCACACCTCACTCCTCACGCCTAACACCTAAACAAGGATTTATTATGAATATGATCTTCAAAGCCTTGGATAAATTTTCCAATCTGCTGAAAATCATTGGTGCCACAGCTCTAACCTGTATGATGCTTTTAACTGTGGTTGATGTTATAGGTCGTTTTTTCAAGCATCCCATATTTGGTTCTGTAGAGCTTGTCGGTTTTCTGGCAACAATTGTGGTTGCTGCTGCCCTGCCTTATACCTATAAAGTTGATGGCCATGTTGGTGTGGAAATACTGGTCAGGCTTCTTTCAAAAAAAACTCAGCTGATAATTGATCTGTTCACCCGCACTTTGACCCTTATTCTTTTTGGGCTGGTGGCATGGCAGATGTTTCTATATGCAGCAGATATACATGAAACAGGCGAAGTCTCCATGAATCTGGAATTTCCCATCTATTATATTGTTTATCTGCTGGCTTTTGGTTTATTGGTATTTTCGGTTACCATAGTGGAAATAATGATTAAAGATATTAAACAATTAAGTGAGTTAAAATACCCTGAAGGGCAGAAACTAAAATGAGTCCAACTATTATCGGTATAATTGGTATTGCAATCATGATTCTCATGTTTTTGACAAGAATGCCTGTTGCCTTTGTCATGGCATGTGTTGGTTTTGTTGGATTCAGCACCATGATTACTCCCAATGCAGGCCTGGTTCTGTTGTCCAGAAATGTGTATGAAGTCTTTGGTTCATACGATTTAACCACAATTCCTCTATTTATTCTAATGGGGCAGCTTGGGTTTCATTCAGGAATCAGCAAGCGGCTTTATAATGTGGGTTATAAATTTCTGGGAAGTACAAGGGGCGGCCTTGCCATGGCAACGGTTTCAGCATGTACAGCCTTTGGTGCAGTCTGCGGTTCAAGCCCTGCAACAGCAGCTACCATGGCAACTGTTGGACTTCCTGAAATGAAGCGGTATAATTATGATGATGAGCTGGCAACCGGCTCTGTAGCTTCAGGCGGCGGTATTGGAATGATAATGCCCCCCAGTGTTGTTTTAATTATTTATGGTATTTTAACAGAGCAGTCTATAGGGCAGTTGTTTGTTGCCGGTATTTTTCCTGCTATTCTTATCACCCTTCTTTTTATTATCTCTATTTATATCAAATGCCGCATCAACCCGGAACAAGGGCCCTGCGGAGAAAAATTTACATGGGCAGAAAGATTTAAAGCGCTTTTAGGACTTGGAGAAACTCTTGCGGTATTTATTCTTGTCATAGGTGGTATTTTCATAGGGCTGTTTACGCCTACAGAAGCTGCTGCTATTGGTGCTTTTGGGGTGCTTGTCATTGCAGTGATTAGAAAACAGATTACCTGGGAAGGCTTTGTTAAATCCCTCATGGAAACTTTGAGAACCTCGTGCATGGTTCTTATGCTCATTGCCGGGGCTGTGATTTTTGGAAAATTTCTCTGTATAACAAGAATTCCATTTGAGATTGCCGGCTGGGTCAGCAGTCTTCAAATGTCACCTGTTCTTGTCATGGGTGTTATCATCATGATCTATTTTTTCGGTGGATGTTTCATGGATGCCCTTGCTTTTGTAACACTGACCGTTCCGATTTTCTTTCCTGTTGTTATGGAACTTGGATATGATCCCATATGGTTTGGAATTATTATTGTCATGGTAACAGAAATGGGTGTTATAACGCCGCCTGTAGGTATAAACGTTTATGTGGTCTATGGAGTGGCGAAAAATGTGCTGGAACAGGAGATCCCTTTAGAAAAAATATTCAAGGGCATATTTCCATTTCTTCTTGCTGTGATCCTTGGAGTAATTATTTTAATGATCTTTCCAAAGATTATACTCTTCTTGCCCCAGCTTATGTATTGATCCTTAAATTTTTACACCCCCATTTAATAAATCATTTTAAATGGGGGTGTAATAAGCGTCATTCAAAGCATTATTTCTTTTGTACCACAAGTTTACTTATAATCATAAAAGCCTTTACCGGTTTTGCGTCCAAGCCAGCCAACCTCAACATATTTTCTTAATAATGGGCAGGCTCTGTATTTAGGATCTTTAAACCCGTCATACAGCGTCTCCATGATGGCAAGGCAGGTATCAAGACCTATCAGGTCTGCAAGTGCAAGAGGACCCATGGGATGATTCATTCCAAGTTTCATGACAGTATCTATATCCTCTGCTTTACCCACGCTTTGATAGAGGCAGAAGATAGCTTCATTGATCATGGGCATCAGAATTCTGTTGGCAATAAAGCCGGGGAAATCATTGGCTTCAGCAGGAGTTTTCCCAAAATCCTGACTTAGTTTCCATGTAGTATCAAATGTTTCAGTGGATGTGGCAAGACCTTTAATAACCTCAACAAGTTTCATCACAGGAACAGGATTCATGAAATGCATGCCGATGATTTTATCAGGTCGTGAGGTTTGTGCTGCAATCCTTCCAATTGGAATGGAAGATGTGTTGGTGGACAAAATTACTTCAGGGGGGCAGATTTTATCAAGGTCTTCAAAAATTTTAAATTTAAGATCTTCTCTCTCCACGGCTGCTTCAACAATAAAGTCTGCTGATTCCATATCTTTTAAATCTGTGGTGGTGGTGATCCTGCCAAGAATAGAATTTTTATCATTTTCTGATATCTTCTCTTTTTTTACCATTCTGTCAAGATTTTTGGAAATTGTTGCAAAACCGTTTTCACAGAATTCTTCTTTAATATCACTCATTACAACATCAAGACCGCTGGCTGCTGCAACCTGTGCAATTCCATTGCCCATCTGACCTGATCCTATAACACCAAATTTTTTTATCTCCATTTTATCTCCTGTATATTTAAAAATTAATATATCTATCTATTGACAATAAGGGCAACGGCTTCTCCGCCACCAAGGCATAAAGAGGCAAGGCCTGTTTTTAAGTCTCTTTTTTCCATTTCATATAAAAGGGTGGTCAAAACTCTTGCCCCGCTTGCACCTATGGGGTGTCCCAGGGCTACTGAACCTCCGTTTACATTTACTTTTTCAGGGTCTAATTCAAGAACCTTGTTTATGCCTGTGGAGCTTCCTGCAAAGGCTTCGTTGATTTCAAAGAGATCAATGTCTGAAATGGAGAGACCCTCTTTTTTTAATACTTTTGGAATGGCATAAATGGGAGCCATGAGAACATATTTCATATCAATGCCATAGGAGGCCTGGGAGCATATAGTTGCCATTATTTTGCACCCAAGTTCCTTTGCCTTGCTTTCACTCATGATAACAAGGGCTGAAGCACCATCACTGATGATGGAAGCATTGCCGGCAGTTCCCACACCATCTTTTTTAAAGGCTGGTCTCATTTTTGAAAGAAATTCCATGCTTGTCTCTTTGGGGCATTCATCAGTATCAAAGATTTTTGGATCGCCTTTTCTCTGGGGGATTTCCACAGGAACAATTTCATCTTTGAATCTACCCTGGGCAACCGCTGCATTAGCCCTTATATAAGATCTTGCTGCAAATTCATCCTGATCCTGCCTTGATATTTCCCACTTTTCAGAGCTGAGCTCGTTGGACATGCCCATGTGAAAATCATTGATAACATCCCACAGCCCGTCATGAAGCATATGATCTTCAATCTTCCCGGGTCCCATGCGATGACCCCAGCGGGCTTTGTCCATATAATAGGGTGCCATGCTCATATTTTCCATGCCGCCGGCAACCACAACATCTGCATCACCGCATTGTATTGCCTGGGCAGCAAGCATTACAGCTTTCAGTGATGAACCACACACCTTGTTTACTGTAATGGATTCAACATCCCATGGAAGACCTGCCTTTACTGCTGCAAGTTTTCCGGGATTCTGTCCATAACCGCAGGGCAGCACCATACCCATGATACATTCGTTGACTTCTTTATCTTCAATATCGGCTCTTTTAATGGCTTCTTTTATAACATGGGCACCAAGATCTGTTGCCCCGATTTTACTTAAAGCTCCACCAAAACTTCCAAGCGGTGTCCTTGTTGCACTTACTATCACTGCTTTATTCATATTATCACGTCTCCTTTAATCCTTTTATGCTTCCTCTGTCGTGCAGAAAATCTAAAAAATTTTTAAGAGTACAAGGCGAGTGCAAGTTTTAACCGGAGGCATATAAATAGTATGTGAGCATATGCTCCTCTTCGAGCTCGAGGATTAAAACTTCAGTTCAACGCCGTAATCTGGAAAATTTTTAAATTTTATTACATGTTTCTTCTATATTTGCCGCCTACCTCATATAATGCCTGTGTGATAGATCCAAGACTGCAAACCTTAACAGTCTCCATCAACTGCTCAAACATATTTCCATTGTTTAAAGCAGTTAGTTTTAGTTTTTTAAGCGCTTCTTCGGCATTATTTGCATTTCTATCATTAAATGTCTTTAATCTTTCAAGCTGGGCATCTTTCTGGTCGTCGGTTGCCCTTGCAAGCTCAAGATGGTTTGCCATATCTGCATAATCTGCATCAGGGTCCTGGAAAGTGTTCACGCCGATAAGAGGATATTTGCCTGAATGTTTTAAATGTTCGTAATACATTGATTCTTCCTGGATTTTGCCTCTCTGGTATCCGGTCTCCATAGCACCGAGCACTCCGCCCCTTTCCGTGATTCTATCAAATTCAATAAGGACTGCTTCTTCCACAAGATTAGTAAGTTCATCCACAATAAAGCTGCCCTGAAGAGGATTTTCATTCATGGCCAGACCCCATTCCCGGTTGACAATAAGCTGAATTGCAAGGGCTCTTCTTACAGATTCAGCAGAAGGGGTTGTAATAGCTTCATCAAATGCATTGGTGTGAAGGCTGTTGCAATTATCATAAATGGCGCAAAGCCCCTGGAGGGTAGTTCTTATATCATTGAACTGGATGTCCTGGCTGTGCAGGGATCTGCCAGAAGTCTGAATATGGTATTTAAGTTTCTGGGACTTTTCGTTTCCATTATATTTGTTTTTCATTGCCACAGCCCAGATCCTTCTTGCAACTCTTCCTATCACGGTATATTCAGGGTCCATACCATTAGAAAAGAAAAAGGAGAGAGAAGGAGCAAAACTGTCAATATCCATACCTCTAGAAAGATAGTATTCCACATAGGTAAATCCGTTTGCCAAAGTCAATGCAAGCTGGGTAATTGGATTGGCTCCGGCCTCTGCAATATGATATCCTGAAATGGAAACCGAATAAAAATTTCTTACCTGCTGATCAATAAAGTATTGCTGAATATCTCCCATCATTCGCAGGGCAAATTCAATGGAGAATATACAGGAATTCTGACCCTGATCTTCTTTTAAAATATCGGCCTGGATGGTTCCTCTCACATTGGACAAAGCAAACTGTTTGATGTCGGCTGCTTCGGTTTCAGAGGATTCCCGGTCATTTTCTTCTTTGAATTTGTCCATTTGCTGGGCAATGGTTGTATTCATGAACATGGCCAGCATCATTGGAGCAGGACCGTTTATGGTCATGGAGACAGATGTGTTTGGGGCGCAAAGATCAAACCCGCCGTAAAGAACCTTTACATCATCCAGGGTACAGATACTCACCCCGGATGTTCCGATTTTGCCGTAAATATCAGGCCGGGTGGCAGGGTCCCACCCAAAAAGTGTTACTGCATCAAAGGCAGTGGAAAGCCTTTTTGCAGGATAGGTGCCTGAAAGCAGTTTAAATCTTTTATTGGTATCACCGGGCCCGCCTTCGCCTGCAAACATCCTTGTAGGGTCTTCGTCAGCTCTTTTTAAGGGGAAAACACCTGCTGTATAAGGAAAATTTCCTGCAAAATTTTCGTTTCTCATCCATGTATATTTCTCTCCAGGATCGCTAAACTTGGGCAAAGATATTTTCGGAATTTTCGAATGGGACAATGACCTGGAGAATAAAGGCAGCTTGAATTCCTTGCCACGGACATAATATACAAGCTCATCTTTTTTATACATTTCCCTGCATGTATTGAATTCATTTATAATGTCGTCACTTTCCTTGTCCACTCCTGAAGAAGCATCATCAACAGCCTGTTTGAATTTTGCCAGGGCATCAGGCATTTCATCAAGTCCCATGCCCTCCATTAGCCGGCCTGATTCTGTCAAATGCCAGCGTTTTCTTACTGCCTCAGCCTGCTCTTCTGTTTCCTCATGGTATTCTCTTACAATGCTGGCGATTTCTGCAAGATATCTTGTTCTCTCTCCCGGAATAATAATTGTCTTTGAAGAAGATTCTTTTTTGCCGGTTCTTGGGAGATTGGATTCAAATTTGATATTCTTTTTTTCTGCAATAAGATCAAGCATGCCGTGATAAAAGGCTGTAATACCATCATCATTGAATTTTGATGCAATAGTTCCATAAACAGGCAGATCTTTTGGGTCCATGTTCCAGGCTTTCCTGTTTCTCTGTACCTGTTTTCTTACATCCCGCAGGGCATCTTCACTGCCTTTTTTCTCATATTTATTGATCACGACAATGTCGGCATAATCCAGCATATCTATTTTTTCCAGCTGGGAAGGAGCGCCGAATTCCGCTGTCATCACATAAATGGGTATGTCCACAAGATCAACAACCCTTGAGTCACCCTGTCCTATGCCTGCTGTCTCAACAATGATAATATCATAGCCTGCAGCCTTTACCACATTGATAGCATCGGGTAAAGCTTCGGGAAGTTCGGTCTGGGAACGCCTTGTAGCAAGAGAGCGCATATAAACCCGGCCTGTTTCTATGGAATTCATCCTGATCCTGTCACCAAGAAGAGCGCCGCCTGTTTTCCGCCTTGACGGGTCACAGGAGACGATTGCAATATTGACATCTTTAAGATCCATTAGAATCCTGATAATCAATTCATCTGTTAAAGAAGATTTTCCAGCGCCACCTGTTCCTGTAAGACCGATTATAGGTACATCTTTTTTATCAGCCAGTTTTGAAATTTCCGATGAAATCTTTGCAAACACTTCCTTATTGTCGGCTTTGGCTTCCTGGACTGCTGAAATAAAATTTGCAGTAATATATTTGTTTTCAATTTTTAATTGTTCATAGGCAAGATTTTCATAATCAACTGATGGCATATCCATGGAGCGTATCATATCATTGATCATGCCCTGGAGTCCCATCTTTGCACCGTCTTCAGGCGAATAAATCCTTGTTACGCCATAATCCTGCAGTTCATCTATTTCCATGGGAATAATAACGCCGCCGCCGCCACCAAAAATTTTAATGTGGGAAGCATCTTTTTCTTTTAAAAGATCTACCATATATTTAAAATATTCAACATGACCACCCTGGTAACTTGATACGGCAATTCCCTGAGCATCTTCTTCAATGGCAGCATCCACAACTTCCTTTGCCGATCTGTTATGACCAATATGGATTACTTCTGCACCTGAATCCTGCAAAATTCTTCTCATAATGCCAATGGCTGCATCATGGCCATCAAAAAGCGAGGTTGCTGTAACGATTTTTATTGAGTTCTCTGGTTTATAAACTTGTTCTTCCATACTTTAAACTTCTCCTTTTTTCAAACTCCAACATTCAATCCTTAATCCTCACAACTCACATCTCATAACTCAAACCTCACATCTAAAATCTCAAAATATATGCCCAAGGATAAAATCTGTCTGAATTTTAATATAGTCGTCAATATTGAAATTGTTTTTTAAATGCCAGCGCCTGAATGCCCACATCTGGCCCAGCACAGATATATTATGACCCACAAGATTTAAGATTTTGTCATCAAGTTTGGGGAAGTTATTTTTCCCGGACAGAGATGAGAGTGCGTTGATAAAAATATTTGTGATATTTAATTCATTTTCCAGGACCTTTGCCTTCCATTTTTCCGGCAGAAACTGTGTTACCTGGTACATCAACAGTATATGGTCACCCATTTTATCGCAAACATAAAAATATTGACGAATAACCTGGGCAAGCTGTTCTTTTCCCATATCTGTATTAGAGAGGGCATTTTCAACAGCTTCCTGGACTTCTTCATGTATGGTTTTGCACACCAGATAAAGCAGATCTTCCTTGGAAGAAACATATTCATACAAAGAGCCAATGGAAAAATTGGAAGCCTTTGCAATCATCCGGGTTGTTGTCTTATGGTATCCGTGCTGGATAAAAAGCTTAACCGTAGAGTCAATAATCTGACGCCTTCTTTCCATTACCAGATCAGGGTTTTTAATTTGTGTGGGAACGTCAGTGTCGGCTGTTGGTGTTCTGGCTGTTTTAATCTGTTCCAAGTATGCACTTCCTTTTTTTAATATCTTATCAATCAAACGCGCTTGAACGAGCGCTCAGTCATATAAAATTTTTACATTATTTATAGATAACTTGTCAAGGACAATATATTCGAAGTAAAAACTTATTTGCTTGACTAGGTTATAGGATTTTACTAATTTCCTGTTATGGTTTTTTGTTTAAGATATATTTAAAATAAAGGAGAGAAAGCATGACAGTATTTGTAGAGAACCACCCTCTTATAAAACATAAATTAGGGCTGATGCGGCAAAAAGATATCAGCACAAAAGACTTTAGAGATCTATCTTCAGAAGTTGCAAGGCTTTTAACCTATGAGGCTACAAAGAGCCTTGACACAGAGGTAAAAGTGATTGAGGGGTGGGCTGGAAAAGTTGAAGTCGAAACAATCAAAGGGAAAAAAATTACCATTGTCCCCATTTTAAGAGCAGGGCTTGGTATGATGGATGGTGTGTTTGACCTTATACCTTCAGCTAAGGTTAGTGTGGTGGGTTTTTACAGGAATGAAGAAACATTAAAACCAGTACAGTATTATGTTAAAACTGCAAGTGTCATGGATGAGAGAATTGCTTTGATTCTTGACCCCATGCTTGCAACGGGAGGAACCTTGATTGCCACAATTGATTTGCTTAAAGAGGCAGGTTGTAAGACTATTAAAGGGCTTTTTCTCGTGGCAGCTCCTGAAGGGATTGCAAAAGTGGAAGAAAAACACCCTGATGTAGATATTTATGTGGCAAGCGTCGATGAATGTCTAAATGAAATAGGTTATATACTGCCTGGTCTTGGTGATGCAGGCGATAAAATTTTTGGTACCAAATAATAACTATTGCTCCGGATGTTATACACCGGAGCAATCAGAAATTTTAACAGATTTACTCGAAAAAGGGAATTTTGCTATTGTCGCCCTTATCCTGATGAATAATCGTAGACACACTGATGGTTTCCAATTGATATTATTTAAACAGCTTATATAGAGCCTGAGTCCCTTTGTTTTCAAAGCCATTATCAGCCAGTGTTTTATACAGTGACAAGGCAAGATCAAGCCCTGGTGTTTGAAATCCCAAATCCTTTGATGATTTGGCAGCAATGTTCATATCTTTTATAAAATGCTTGATATAAAATCCCGGTTCAAAATTTCCGGCAATCATCCGTGGCCCCATATTATTCAATGACCATGATCCGGCTGCACCCTGACCAATACTTTTCAAGACTGTTTCAGGATCAAGCCCTGATTTCTCGGCATAGGCAAGGGATTCACATACTCCTATCATACCGGCTGCAAGGGCAATCTGGTTTGCCATTTTAGTATGCTGGCCGGCACCGGGTTTTCCCTGGAGTTCAATATTTTTACCTATAATTTTAAAAATAGGAAAAACTTTATCAAAGGTCTTTTTATCGCCGCCAACCATTATGGAAAGAGTGGCATTTCGGGCTCCAAGATCACCTCCTGAGACAGGCGCATCAAGAGACTCAATCCCTTTTTCTTTTGCTTTTGTATAAATTTTCATAGCAAGATCAGGGCTTGATGTGGTCATATCGATTAAAATGGTCTCTTTTTTTGCATGATTTAAGATACCATTTTTATCCAAATAAATTTCTTCAACATCAGCGGGAAAGCCTACAATTGTAATTATAATATCACACTTACCACTTAGTTCAGACACAGAATTTTCCCATACAGCACCTTTTGCAATAATTGCCTGACTACTTTTTTTTGTGCGTGTATAAACATGTAATTCAAACCCTGCATCTAAAATATGACCAGCCATACTTTTACCCATTACTCCTAATCCAATAAATCCGATAATGGTCTTATCTGGTACAATATTCATAAATCATATCTCCGTCTAATTATTATCTTTCCATATTAATGCCAGTTTTTTCATACTTAATCAATATTTACAGGCACTATAAAATACTATATATCGGAAAAGTGCTTCTTTCTTGACATTTTTCTATCCCATGGATAAAAAACAGACAGAACAAACACAGATTACTATATATCCCAAGGGTTTTTTTTGTATTTTAAAGCTGTTTTTAAAATACAAAAAGGATAGATGGAATATATTCCAAAACAATTTTGCATTAGAAAGTGAAAAAAATGAAACAGATTGATTTAAGAAGCGATACTGTTACCAAACCTTCAACTGCCATGAAAGAAGCCATGATGGCTGCAAAAGTTGGTGATGACGTTTATGGGGAAGATCCTACAGTAAATGAACTTGAAGCGCTTGCTGCGAACATGCTGGGAACTCAGGATTCAATTTTTTGCACCAGTGGCACTCAGACCAATCTCCTGGCATTGATGACCCATTGTGAAAGGGGAGATGAATATATTGTGGGACAGCATGCACACACCTATAAGTATGAAGGAGGAGGTGCTGCAGTATTGGCAAGTATTCAGCCACAGCCCCTGGATTTTGAAGAGGATGGAACTCTGAATCTTGAAAAAGTATCACAATTTATAAAACCAGATGATATCCATTTTGCAAACACAAAACTTTTATGCCTTGAAAACACCCAGGCAGGGAAAGTACTGCCATTGGATTATTTAGAAAAAGCAAAGAAATTGGCAGATAATAACAGGTTAAGTTTTCATCTTGACGGGGCAAGAGTTTTTAATGCAGCAGTCAAACTAAAAGTTGATGTTAAAGAGATTACAAAATATTTTGATACAATTTCATGCTGCCTGTCAAAGGGACTGGGTGCCCCTGTGGGATCTGTTCTTTGCGGTTCAAAAGAGCAGATTAAAAAAGCAAGGCGCTGGCGCAAGGTTCTTGGCGGAGGTATGAGGCAGGCAGGATTCCTGGCAGGGGCAGGAATTTATGCTCTTTTGAATAATGTTGGGCGCATGGAGCAAGATCATAAAAATGCCCTGGTTTTGGCAAAAGGATTGTCTGAAATTAAGAATATTCACATTAACATGCAAACCGTGCAGACCAATATGGTTTTTGCTGACATCAATGCTGATATGTTCAATCTTTGTGATTTTTTAAAACAAAAGGGAGTTGTTATTGGCACAAGCAGTCATCTAAGGCTTGTAACCCATCTTGATATTTCAAAGGATGATATTGATTATACCATCCAGACTTTTAAAGATTTTTTTACCAGCAATGATTAAACTAATAAAAATAAGGGGTTAAGTTGGCAGTATTAATCGGTTTTTATGTTCTGTTTCCGCTTCTCGTGATTTTTCTATGTATGAAATCTGCTTTTTTGAACAAGATTGGTGCTGTGCTTATCTGCTATATTGTGGGTGCGGCTTTGGGGAATTTTATGATTCTACCTGAAAATACAGCAGCAATCCAGGATAGTGTGAGTGGTGCATCAATTGCCATAGCCTTGCCCCTGCTTTTGTTTTCCCTCAATGTAAAGGCCTGGATCAAAATGGCGGGTAAGGCCATTTTGTCCATGGTGGGAGCCACCATTATAATCGTGGCAGTGGCAGGTGCAGGCAGTATTTTGATTGAGGAATATGTATCAGATTCATGGAAACTGGCAGGACTTGCCATTGGTGTCTATACAGGAGGAACTCCAAACCTTGCTGCCATTAAAACCGCTTTAGATGTTGATCCTACTATCTATGTCATTATGCATACCTATGACACTATGATCAGCCTTGTTTATATTATCTTCAGTATAACCATTGCCCAGAAAGTGATGAATAAATTTTTGATAAAATTCAAACCATCTGCACTCTCCTGTGACAGCTCAGAGATGGAGATAGAGGATATCAGCTCCTATGGTAATATGCTGAATTGGTCAGTCATCAAAGGTTTGTTGATTGCTCTTCTCCTTTCCCTGATTATTTTGGGAACTGCTCTTGGAATTTCCGGCTTCTTTCCTAAAGAGTATTCTACAGTGGCTACCATTTTGCTGATTACCACCCTGGGGATTGCAGCATCCTTTATTCCACAAATTCAAAAAATTACAAAAACATTTCAGCTGGGTATGTACATTATTTTAATTTTCTGTCTTGTTGTGGGCTCAATGGCACGCATTCATGATCTGGTTCACATCAACTGGGTTTTACTGTTTTATATATCTTTCTGTATTTTTGGGACATTTATTCTCCATGCTCTCTTTTGTCGTATCATGAAAATTGACACTGATACCTTTATTATCACATCCATGGCTGCTATCTGTTCTCCGCCATTTGTACCAATGGTGGCAAGTGCCCTGAACAATAAGCAGATCATTCTTTCAGGCCTGACAACAGGTATTATCGGGTATGCCCTGGGAAATTATCTTGGTATCAGTTTTGCTTATATTTTTAGATATTGGTTTTAGATATTGGATTTAAATCTCTCATGGGGTAAAAAATGATTCAAAACAATATATTAACACACTGTATTGTTTACAGATGCGGAAAAGATATGAAACCAAAAATCGGGGGCTGTTATGAAAATCATACCTTCTGAAGGACAATCCTTTCAAAAAGTTTTATCTGAAATGAAATCATTTCGCAAAGAAGATGCCAATTATATTGATGGGCGGACATGGTCCCTTGTTTATCATTTAAATGAAGATCATACTGAATTTTTAAAAAAGGCTCACAACCTTTATTTCAGTGAAAATGCATTAAATCCAATGGCTTTTAAAAGTCTGAAGAGATTTGAACATGAAATCGTTCAAATGACAGGCTCTCTTTTAAATGCAGGAGAAGATGCTGCCGGCACATTAACTTCAGGAGGCACTGAATCCTGTCTTCTGCCTGTAATGGCCTATAGGGAGCGGGCTCTATCAAAAAAAAGATTTAAAAAAATAGTGCCTGAAATGATTGTCCCTCAAAGCATCCATGTGGCCTGGTCCAAAGCAGCCA
Organism: uncultured Desulfobacula sp.; assembly: GCA_964196205.1. GTDB lineage: Bacteria > Desulfobacterota > Desulfobacteria > Desulfobacterales > Desulfobacteraceae > Desulfobacula. The sequence continues at coordinate 11,278 of CAXMTQ010000004.1, read as the reverse complement.
AGTATTTTGGTGTAAAAATGGTAAACACTCCTTTGACATCTGAATTTAAAATGGATGTGGAGGTTTTAAAACAGAAAATCAATAGAAACACCATCATGATTGTAGCATCTGCACCTTCCTATCCCCATGGTGTTATCGATCCCATTGAAGAGATCGGCGAAATTGCCAAAACAAACAAGATCCCCTTTCATGTTGATGCCTGTGTGGGTGGATTTATTCTTCCTTTTGCAGAGCAGATCGGATATAAACTGCCTCTGTTTGATTTCAGGGTGCCGGGGGTGACATCCATGTCAGCAGACATCCATAAATATGGTTTTGCTGCAAAGGGAGCTTCCATTTTAGTTTACCGGAATATGGAGTATTTAAAACACCAGTTTTTTATTCAACAGGACTGGCCCGGCGGAGTATTTGCTTCTCCTGCCCTTCTCGGCACCAGGCCGGGTGGACCCATTGCCGCAGCATGGGCTGCCATGAATGCTCTCGGTCAAAAGGGTTATCAGGATATTACCCTCCGTATAATGATAACAACAAAAAAACTTTTAAGAGGTATCAATAGTATTGAAGGCCTTGCAATTATGGGCAGCCCCCCTGCCAGTCTGTTTGGATATTGCTCTACAGATCCAGAACTCAATATCTTTGCTGTTGGTGATGTCATGGATACAAAAGGCTGGCATATAGACAGGCTTCAGCGGCCGGAAGGTCTTCATGCCATGGTAACACCTGCCCATGAAAATGTGGTAGATCAATATCTTTATGATCTTAAAAAAGCAGTGGAACAGGTCAGAGTAGACCCAGGCAGCGGAGCCCGTGGCAATGCAGCCATGTATGGTATGATTGCCAAAATACCTTTCAGGGGAATGGTTAAAAAGCAAGTCATGAAAATGATGGAAAAAATGTATGGGCCAGATTGTGAAATGCCTATGGATCAGCCAGGAAAAGAACCTTTTTCCATCCGTGCAGGAGCCAGGGTTATGAACTGGTTTTCCAGATTACGCAGATCTGATTGAGATAAATTCATTAAGATCTGAATGCAGTATATTCTTAATCTCAATAAAATTCTCTTCTCTGGTTTCTGTGAACAAAAATCCAAAGACAGGGTAGTCTCTAAAATTAATTTTCCGCAGTTCCATGGGTTTTTCAAAATTTGAAAGCAGTTTGTCATAATCAAATGAAGTAATTTGATCAATATTTATGCCTGTTGAATTATCCAGAACAATGATACTGAAAAGTTTACCCTCTTTTCCTTTGAGAATTTTTGACCAGTCAGGTTTCTGTTGTGAGTAATAATATAAGTAAGGGTTGAATCCATAAGCCATGAACGATATATCAGCAGTTGTACACCAGCCGCCAAATCTCATTGGATTGATTTCAATGGGCAGGATCATCCCATTATCATCCCTTCTAAGTTCAATATGCATGGGGAAATTTTTTATTCCTGCAAGTTTGCCGATTTTTCCTGCAAATTTTGTAAACTCTTCAAGGTTTTTTTCAATGATTTTTTTGGAAGTAGTATAGACTCTGTCGCTAACATCAGCCTCTGAAGAAAAAACATGTTTCAATATATTTAATACAACAGGTTCCCCTGCTGAATTAAAATAGGCGTCAACAGCAAACTCCTCACCTTTAATACACTGTTCAATAATAAATGAACTTGTATCCACAACCTGGGAAGGATATAGATCCTTATTCTTATCTATCTCTTTAGTAATTGAATTTATTGTAATAGCCCAATCATCAGCATTTGCAACCTTATAAACTCCCATACTCATAAAACCAACCCTGGGTTTTATGATAAACGGCAGTGGTAAGCTGTCAAATTGAATTTGTTTTAACTCTTTAACATAAACTTCCTTGAAATAAAATTCAGGGAACATTGGCTCTATTAATTGGCGGAATTTTAATTTATTTTTAAATATCTCTATTTTTCCGGGAAGATCACTGAATTGTAAATGTTTTGCAATCCAGCCTATTGAGTTTTCAGATGTAGTGTAAATTTTAGAAGCTCCTGGTTTTTTAACCATTTCAACAGCTTCATTTTCGCTGATAATCTTTGTGCCTTTATATAAATCCAACTGTTGTGCTGTGTCAGTACCAACTACAGGAATGCCGCTCTTTTTAAGAGTCTTTTTTAAAAAATTTGAAATATACGGCTTGTCTACAAAAAACATTACTGCCTCTTTTTTATTCTGTAACAATCTGTCGATCATCAATGGGAATGTAATCTTGTATAGTTTTGCCAGTGTATATCTGGCGAGGTCTTGTAAGTCTTGTTTCAGGATCCGTCACATCTTCTTTCCACTGGGCAATCCATCCCGGCAGACGGCCAATGGCAAACATAACTGTAAACATATTTGTGGGGATTCCAAGGGCACGCAATAATATACCGGCATAAAAATCAACATTGGGATAAAGATTTTTCTCTTTAAAATAGGAATCTTTTAATGCGGCTTCTTCAAGTTTTCTGGCAATATCCAGAAGGGGATCTTTTCTTTTGGTTTTAGACAGAAGGACATCTGTCATCTTTTTCATGATTTTTGCCCTTGGATCATAGGTTTTATACACCCTGTGGCCAAATCCCATAAGCCTGAAAGGATCATTTTTATTTTTTGCTTTTGCAATGCACTCTTTGATTGTCATTCCATTTTTTTGGATTGTTTCCAGCATATTGATTACAGCCTGGTTAGCACCACCATGCAAAGGTCCCCAAAGGGCTGAAATTCCTGCTGAAATTGTTGCATAAATATTGACCTTTCCACTTCCCACAACCCTTACAGCCGTTGTTGAACAATTCTGCTCATGGTCAGCATGGAGAATCCAGAATATATTTAATGCTTTTATCATGTCATCATCCAAACGATAAGGCACTACTGCATTATTAAACATCATGTTGAGAAAATTGGCACAATAACAGAGATCAGGTCTTGGGGAGACAACCTTTTCTCCCTTTGAAATCCTGTATGCCATTGCAGCCATTGTTCTGATTTTTGAAATCAGACGAAGATAGGTTTTATTCATATCTTCATCTATATCTATAAGCTCAGGGTAAAAGCTTCTCATTGCATTTATCATGGCAGAAAGGATACCCATTGGATGGGATTTTGGAGGATAATTTCTATAAAACCCTTTCATGTTTTCATGGAGAAGAGAAAAATCATTTAAATAGACGCTTGTTCTTGTTAATTCTTCCCTGGTGGGCAGCATACCTGCAATCAATAGAAAAGCGGTCTCCACAAAACTTGAATGTTCGGCAAGCTGCTCAATAGGAATTCCCCGATATCTTAAAATACCCTGTTCACCGTTCATATAGGTAATGGTGCTTTTGCAGGTTCCGGTATTTCCAAAGCCAGGATCAAATGTTATGTATCCTGTCTCTTGTCTTAAACTTCGGATATCAATGGCCATTTCTCCTTCAGAGCCTTCAATTACAGGTAGTGTCAATTCTTTGCCGTCAATTATAAGTTTTGCAAACTCTTTCAAAAAAATCTCCTTTTCAGTCAGGTATTATTGAGTCTCTCCTGGTACTGTATAGGTTTTACATGATCCGCCTGAGCATTCTCTATCCTGGATTTGAACTCCTTTTGCCTGTCCAGCGCCAGAGCTTCCCATATTAAAATTGGTCTTTGAAACAACTCTTTCAAACTCTTTGGAATCACATTCAGGGCAGCTTACAATATTATTATCATCTGAACCCATTACAAGGACTTCGAAAAATTCTTCACATTTTGAACATTTAAATTCGTATATTGGCATCATTCTTCCTTATTTAATAAAAACCATACCGGTCTTTTTTTGTATTCTATTCTTCCTCTGGAAACTGTAGTAATTCAATTGATATGGAGATTAACCATAATATGGCTTATTGTCAAGATGATGACGGTTCAGTAGATTGTTCGAGAAGCTCTCTGGCATGGGTTAAGGTCGCCTGAGTAATATCTTTGCCACCTATCATTCTGGCTATTTCTTCAACTCTCTGATCTGGTGTATCCAGTGGAACAATAGTTGTAAATGTTCTATCATTCATAACATCTTTGGATATTCTGAACTGATTTACAGCATATTTTGCAATCTGTGCAAGGTGTGTAATACAAATGACCTGATGCTTTTGTGATAATTGCTTTAACTTCAATCCGACTTTTTCAGAAGTGGCCCCCCCTATGCCAGAATCAACTTCATCAAAAATCAATGTTTCCAGGGAGTTGTTTTTTGAGAGAACAGCTTTTAATGCGAGAACAATTCTGGACAATTCACCACCTGAAGCAATTTTAACCAGAGGTTTTAATGCTTCCCCTGGATTGGGGCTCATAAGAAAGCTGACTCTGTCCACTCCATCGGGTCCAATTTTTTTTCGGTCTGATGTCGCAATATCGTTAGAGTCTTTTGTTGTTTGGAAATTAAAGGCAACTTCAAATTTTGCTTTTCCCATTTCAAGGGCATGCAGCTCTTTTCTGGCAAGTGTGGATAAATTTTCTCCTGCTGTTTTTCGAAAGCCTGATAGTTTTTCTGCCTTTTGGACAATTTGTTTTGAAAAATCCTGCATATCTTTTTCTAAGATTTTGATCTGATTTCCCATCCTGGCAGCAGTGGAAAACTTATTCTCCATAATTTCATACTCACTGAACAGAGCTTCAAGGCTTCCACCATATTTTCTTTTCAGCCTGGAAATCAGATCCAGCCTTTGATCAGTATGTTCAAGTGATGCCGGGTCTAAGTCAATACACGAAGAAAAATTTCTTAATCCTTGAGCAATATCCTGCAGGTCAAACAGAGTTGAAGACAATTGTTCTGCAATTTTTTCAAGACCCTCTTCTGTTATGCCGGCTTTTTCAAGATTATTCCTAAGAGAAGACAGTTTTTCAATAATTGATCCCTCTTTGTCATAGACTTCATGCATACCCGCATTGACAGTTTCAAATGTTTTTGCAGCATTTACAAGGTTCTGGCGTTTTTTTTCAAGTTCCTTATCTTCTTTGGGGTGAATGGCAGCAGCATTTATTTCGTCTATCTGGAATTGCAGAAAATCCTGCTCTTTTTTCTGCTGCTCCAAATTCTGGTTAAGCTCCTTAATTTTATTTTTCAAGGGTATAATCTTCTGGTAAAGGCCTTTTACTTCATTTTTCAAATCAATTGTGCCTGCAAATTCATCAAGTATATCAAGGTGATTATCTTCTTTTAAAAGTCCCTGATGGGCATGTTGACTTGAAATACCAGCAAGATTTTGAGTCACCTGTTTTAAAAGTTCCAAGGTTGACTGCCTTGAATTGATAAATAGACGGCTTCTACCCGAAGATGTTATAATCCTGCGAATAATCAGGCCGTCGGAATTTTTAATTCCCTGGTTTTCTAAAATTTTTACAGCATTGGAATTTTCATCAATTTCAAAAAAGGCTTCAAGTTCTGCACTTTTACAGCCGGATCTTACAAGGTCTGCTGAAACTCTTGAGCCAAGCAAAAGATTTACAGCCTCAAGAATAATTGATTTTCCTGCACCAGTTTCACCTGTTAATACAGAAAACCCGTTCTTAAATGAAATTTGTATATCATCTATGATTGCAAAGTTTTTTATGTTCAGTGTGCTTAACATAAAGCCTCCTTGCAGATAAAAACAGTGTATACATCCAGGTTGCAATCATGGCCGCAGCAATCCTTGGTATCCACAGCCAGAACAGTGGCAGACCAAAGGGTAGAAACAGAGCTGGATCTTCTATCATGGCATGGTTGATTCCAATGGAGAGATGAAGTTTGTTCAACTCTTGTTTCTCAAAATTATTTGATTGTGTCTCTTCAACAATAACAGCTGCTCCATATGTCAGTCCAAAAACAGTTGCTGTCAGCCAGAGCATTCCTGTTGAGTGGTTTAAGCCCATTACTTTTAAAACAGGAGATATCATCCTGGTGATAAAATTTATAATATTAAATGTTTTGGCAAGTTCCAGAATCACCATTAGCGGCATAATAATACAGAAAATCTGAACTATGAGTTTAAATGTTCCCCAGCCCCAGGATTTAAGCATTATTGCAAAAGATGTTGTTCCATTGGCAAGGTCTGTCTGGGATATGATCTGTCCACCTGTTTCAGGGGTTATTCCCATTATTTTAGCGCATATAAAGGTTACTATAAAAGACATGAACAGTCTGAAAAAACCGGCAAAAAAAGGATTAATCCCTGAATTTCCCTGGACCATACTTTCCTGGATCATATTATGGGATATCAGGGTGAATATGGCTATCAATATCATATGTTCCAAAGGAAAAGGCATAACAGAGAGGGCTGCCACGGTCCCATAAATTCCGGTAAAAAAGCCCATGATTAATACAAGGGCTGCAGAGGCAGGCAGACACAGCCATGTCATTACTGGAGCCAGTAAAAAATCAAGTTTATAAATAATTCCAAAATGAACCAGCAGATTTGTGGCAAAGGAAATGGGGATAATAATCTTTAACAACCAGAAAAGCCCTTTCCAACCCTTAATCAGGCCTTGTTTTATCCCGGATTTTATTTTCAGGGAAATATCTTCAGGTTTGTTTGTCATTTGAAGGAGCTTTTTTGCTCACATTTGCTTTAATAGTCTCATTGACCGTGGAATAAATATCCTTAAAGGATTCATGAATATTTGAAGGAGACAATCTTCCCATTTCAATGAATTTCACTATAATTTCTTTTGTGGTTCTTAATATATATTCATCTGTTTTGTTCATAAATATTATAAATATCAAAACTTATATACAAGGTCAAGAATTCAGCTCATATTTTTCAAAGTAATTCATTAATGCCATTTACATAATCTGAGTTTTGGCAGGGCTTTGAAATATGATCAATATATGGGTCTTTGTTCTTTAACTCTTTAATAGATTCTAAAAAATCTAAATTTCCAGACACAAAGAGAATTGGAAGAGTATCATCTGTCTGTCTGATATGATTGTATACATCCATTCCATTAAGTTCTCCTGGAAGAATATAGTCCAAGCTTATAATGTCATATTTATTTCTGTCAAACAGGTCAACAGCCATTTTGCCATTTACAGCGATATCAACTTTATGGTTACAGGGTTCATTGGTTAGTATTTTGTACTGAACATCTGAAATGGCTTGTTCATCCTCAACAAGGAGGATATATTTTTCAAAACTAAAATTTTTCTTCTGGATTTTGACCATCTCTTTTTCAGTTAACTCTTTTTTTATTACAGGGAGACTGATTGTAATTTTTGTACCTTCCCCAACTTTTGAATCAACTGAAATATTGCCTTTATGCTGTTGGATATATTTTTTCACATTTGCCATGCCATAACCGGTTCCCTTAATACCGAGTTTGTATGAACCGGTTATATCCCTGCCTCCCTTCATTGTGAAAGCAGGCTCATATATTCTGTCAAGGGCATCTTCCGGAATACCGCATCCGTTATCCTCAATTTCAATATAAATATTTCTGTTTTTATGAAATGTTCTAATGATTATTCTGGGTTGTTCAACCATGCTTGTTGCATGGATTGAATTTTGTACAAGATTAACAAGAGCATGCTCAATCATCCCAGGATCAGCAAGCAAATCAGGTGTTCCTGGTTTATTTTTCCGTATCAGTTCAATACCTTGAAGATCCTTTTTTAACAGCTTAAAAACAAGATCGATTTTTCCACTAAGCCTGAAAAATTCCTGCCTTGGTTCCTGATCTTTGGCAAATACAACAAGATTCTTTGTTAAATTTTTACCTCGTATCGTTTGATTAAAAATTAATTTAAGAGTCTCTCTGGTTTTTGCTTCTTTACAATCCTGTAGTGAAAGCTGAGCATTACCCATTATAACAGCTAAAATATTATTAAAATCATGGGCCATTCTTCCTGCAATCTGTCCAACTAAAGCCAACCTTTTCTGATCAGCTATAATTTTTCGGGCATTTATTTTTTCTTCTTCTGTTTTTTTACGTTGGGTAATATCACGTGCGAACGAAAAAATGCCCTCTTCACCCTCAAATAGTACATAACTTGATGTAACCTTTACAGGTATTAACTGCCCATCCCTGGTTTTGTGCTGTGATTCAAACCTACTTGACTTAAGCTGCTTTAATTCAGCAAGACGATCCGGCCAGGCATCCAGGGATACATTTGGATCAATCTGGTTGAGGTTCATTGAGATCAGTTCTTCAAATGAGTAGCCTAATAAATTACAGGTAGCATTGTTAACGTAGATCAGACGGGCCTTGCTGTTCATCCAGTATATGCAGTCACTGGCACGATCTACACCATACTTCATAAGGCGCATTGCATGGTCTGCCGCTTTTTTTTCAGTGATATCCTGGGTAACAGTCAGCAGGTATTTTTTATTTTCGATATCCAATATGCGTGCAGACATTAGACCATTAATAATCTGCCCGGTTTTACCTTTAAACTCTGCTTCCAGATTCTCAACGATCCCATTTTTTTTGAGTCCCGCAACTAATAGGTCTCTGTCTTTTAAATCATTCCAGATATTAAGTACAAGCGAAGATTCACCGATGACCTCGTTTTGGGAATATCCCAGAAGTTTTGTAAACGCATCATTGATTTCAATGTAAATTCCATTCTCCAAACTGGTGAGAGTAATAACATTAGGACTAGTCTTGAAAGCTGTTCTAAATTTTTCTTCACTTCTTTTCAGTGCATCTGTTACCTGCTTACGTTCAGTAATGTCTTCTCCTGAAGTAATAATGCTGATAACATGCCCTGAATCGTCTTTGATAATTGAATTATGCCATGATATGATTTTTTCATTTCCACTCTTGGCAAGAATCAAGTTCTCATAATATTCAGTACCCACTTTTTCACCGGACAGCATTTTCTCAAATAGTTTTTTTATTTTTTTAATATTTTTTTTGGGAAGAAAATTGTCAAACCAGTTTTCTCCTATGACCTCATTTGCTGTGTATCCTAAAATTTCACAACCTCTTTTGTTTATATGAATTACATTTTGATTTCTATCAAGGCAAATCAGCATAACTTCCGCAACATCAAAATATTGTTGTGCTCTATTCCTCTCTTTGATCATCAAGGACTCAATTTGCTCTAATTCCTGAATTCTTTTTTCTAACTCTTCATATGCAGGTTTTTCATCCATCAGAAATATCCCCTAAATTCAGCGATCTAAAATATTTTTACATTAAGCTATATGAAAATGAGCATTAATACAATAACAATACCTGCCAAGCTTATTGCTGGAATGTGCTATATGAATTGCTTATTGCAAATATCCAGATGATTTTGTGTTGCCAGGAAAAATATAATGGTTATAATAACCTGTCGAGACAATATATGATTATAATACAAATCTATTTTTGATTGAGTTGAAAGGCTGATATTAAATTCATGGAGAATGATTCGGATAAAAAAGATAAAAAAGACAAAATGATAAACAAGATATCCTGCAATGGGAAAGAGATCCTGTTAATCGGCACGGCCCATGTCTCAAAGCAGAGCGCGGAGCTTGTTCAAGATACCATCCATGAACAAAAACCTGATACGGTCTGTGTTGAACTTTGTCAAACCCGCCTTGCATCACTCAAGGATGCTGACAGATGGCGCAATATGGATATTGTAAAGGTTATCAAAGAAAAAAAGGCTTTACTACTGTTTATTAATCTTCTTCTGGCCTCGTTCCAGAAAAAAATGGCTGATAAATTTGGTATCAAACCTGGCCAGGAGATGATAAATGCCATAAAGGCTGCCGATGAATGCGAGGCTTTGATTGTTCCGGCAGACCGGGAAATTCAGATTACCCTTTCAAGGGTCTGGAGAGGAATGGGGCTGTGGGAAAAACTCAAATTCATGTTTTCTTTGGTTTTTTCTTTTTCTGCTTCAGATGATATCTGTGAAGAAGATATAGAAAACATGAAGCAGGAAGATATTCTTCAGACTCTTTTATCTGATGTAAAAAAATCACATCCCATTATTGAAAAGTCTCTGATCAATGAAAGGGATCAGTTTTTGGCAGAAAAAATCCGATCTGCACCAGGAGATAAAATAGTGGCAGTAGTGGGTGCTGCCCACACCCCGGGGATTAAAAAATATCTTGCAAACAATGAAGCAATAGATCTTGATGAATTAAACACAGTTCCAGTTGCTGGTAAAGCAGGGAAAATTCTAAAATGGGCAATTCCCATTGCTATTTTACTGCTGTTTGTGGCAGGCTTTTTAATGGAAGGCAAAAATGCCGGCACAGATATGATCTGGATCTGGATTGCTGCCAATGGTATTTTTGCCGGTATAGGAGCAACTTTTGCCCTTGCTCACCCCATTACCATTATTTCATCCATCCTTGCAGCTCCTTTAACTTCTTTAAATCCCATGATAGCAGCAGGCTGGGTATCAGGACTTGTGGAAGCTTTTGCAAGAAAACCTAAAGTAAAAGATCTTGAGGCAATTCCTGAAGATATCGTGTCCATAAAAGGTTTTTGGCGAAACAATGTTACAAGGATTCTTCTTGTTGTAATCTTCACCAATCTTGGATCATCCATAGGAACCATGACAGCTGTACCATTAATGCTTAAACTTATTAATTGAGTCTATCAGTATGTCAGATCCTAAAAAAAATTAATGATGGATAATATCTCCAGCTATATTGAATAGCTGCTCTCGAGTTTTTTGATGCCATGATTCCATTTAATGTAATTGTAATTTTTTAAATTGACTTTCCATAATTTATTTCATAGCGTGTGTAATACTATAAAATAAGAGATAAAAAGTTAATATAGTTCACGTTTTCTTGTATAAAAAAATATCGGAATTACGGTGGACCCCAAAGCTTGGACAGTTTTAATGCTGAACTAAGCTCTGAATTCTTTTAAAAAAAATTAAAATTTGGAAAAACAGTAACGTCTGGCTTACTTTTTTTGCGCCCGGAGGGCGTGGAAAAAGTCAGTCAGAAGCCGAAGGTTTTTCATGCTACTTTCTTTAACTCCTGTTTCATAAAATATATTTCATCCGGTGTCCAGTCCTCCAGGGATTGATGAAACCGATCCTGGTTATAATACTGGAACCATTTTGTGAGACCTTTTTTTAGTTCTTTCCCATTATCAAAGGCCCTTAAATACAGGTACTGATACTTGACTGTCCACCATAACCTTTCAATAAAAATATTATCTTGGAACCGGCCGCGGCCATCCATGCTAATTTTAATATTGTTTCTCTTTAATACGTTTATAAATGATTCACTGGTAAATTGACACCCCTGATCTGTATTGAATATTTCTGGACATCCATATTTATCAATAGCCTCTTCTAATGCTTCTACACAAAAATCAGCATCCATGGA
>CAXMTQ010000003.1:349-26847 GCA_964196205.1 uncultured Desulfobacula sp. | reverse complement strand
TTTTATCTCTATCAGACAGGTTTAAACGGTCCCATGAATTTTCATTAACAAAATTATAATTGATAGCTTCAAAATAAGATAATCCAGTCATTATTAATCGAATTTTTGCTCGAAGAGAGACTTTTTTATCCAAAAGCTTACCTTTTGCAGCAACCATGGGATAACTTGTTTCAATGTTATTATATCCCCAGAGCCTTGCCACCTCTTCTGAAAGGTCTTCAGGTCTTGTAACATCTACTCTGAATGAAGGTATACCAACTTTAAGCCATGCTTCATCTTTGTTCTCAACTTCGAAATCAACCGATTCAAGGATATGTTTAATTTCGTGGGTATCTAAATGCGTACCCAGTCGGCTGTTAAGGGCATCTGTATTCATATCAATTTCAGGTTGAGCCTGTTTTTGAGGGTATTCATCGATAATACCTTTTGCAATAGTGGTTGTATTGCAAACTTGAGCTATCAGAGTTAGTGCTCTATTTAGTGCATTGACTGTACCTTCAGGATCAACTCCACGCTCAAATCTGTGTGATGCATCTGTTGCAATACCAGTTTTCTTTGCAGTTTTTCTGATTGAAACAGGATTAAAATATGCACTCTCCACAAGCACTTTTGTTGTGGAATCTGAAATTTCTGAATTTTCACCCCCCATTACTCCGGCAAGAGCAACTGGTCCATCACCATCACAAATCATGAGCATATCAGATTCAAGTTTATGAGTTTTACTGTCAAGCGTGGTGAAATCCACATCACTGCCTGCCCTTTTGACAACAATCCTGCCCTTTGCAACATTATCAAAATCAAAGGCATGAAGAGGCTGGCCAGTTTCCATCATAACAAAATTGGTTATGTCCACAACATTATTTATGGGTGTAAGTCCTATGGATTCAAGTTTTTCCTGGAGCCAGAATGGTGAGGGTTCAATTTTAACATCAAATAGGAGACCTGCAGAATATCTCGGGCAAAGATCAGGATCACTGATTTGAACTTTGGCATAATCATGGATGGAAAGATCTCCAATTTTATCTTCTGGCACTCTATAATCCGGAAGTGTTACTTTTTGTTCAGGTTTCGTAAAAGCACCAACTTCACGGGCTACACCAATATAACTCAAACAATCGGGTCTATTGGGAGTCAAATCAACTTCAAAGACAATATCTGAAAGCTTTAAAGCTTCTTCAAGGGGGGTTCCCGGGACAAAACTGCCATCAAGATCCAAAATTCCTGCGGCATCTGTCTCAAGTCTTAATTCAGCTGCACTGCATAACATACCTGCAGAGACTTCCCCTCTAAGCTTACCCTTTTTTATTTTAAAATCTCCAGGGAGGACTGCTCCAGGGAGTGCACAGGGAACAAACATACCTGCATACACATTAGGTGCGCCACAGACAATTTGGATAAGGTCATCTCCGCCTGCATCAACTTTACAGACAGATAATTTGTCTGCATTGGGATGTTTATTAACTTCAATCACCTTGGCTGCTACAATATTATCAAGGTAATTATATCTCTCTTCCACTGCTTCTACTTCAAGACCTGCCATGGTCAATTTTTCTGCAATTACTAAAGGGTCGAGATCAACCTTAATATACTCTTTTAACCAGTTTAAACTCACTTTCATATTAAAACTGCCTTAAAAAACGGATATCGTTTTCATAAAATTTTCTAATATCATCAATACCATATTTGAGCATGGCCATACGCTCGATGCCAATACCAAAAGCAAATCCGGTATATTTTTCTATATCATATCCTACATTTTCAAAAACAGCAGGATGAACCATCCCGGAACCCAACACTTCAAGCCAACCAGTTTTTGAACAGATTCGGCAGCCTTTCCCCTTACACATGACGCAACGGATATCGACTTCAGCACTTGGTTCGGTAAACGGAAAAAAGCTTGGCCTGAACCTTAAAGAGGTCTCTTTATCAAAAAACTGATGGACAAAAGTGGTCAGAATTCCTTTTAAGTCACCAAACGAAATGTTTTTGTCTACCATCAGGCCTTCGATTTGATAAAACATAGGGGTATGGGTAATATCTGAATCACACCTGAAAACTTTTCCCGGTGAAATAATTCTTACCGGAGGTTTGGTTTTTTCCATAACTCGTGGCTGAGACGGGGATGTATGAGTTCTCAAGACAATATTTTCAGATACATAAAAAGTATCCTGCATATCCCTTGCAGGATGATATTTTGGGATATTCAAAGCCTCAAAATTATAATAGTCTGTTTCAACTTCAGGGCTTTCTGCAATATCAAACCCAAGCCTTAAAAAAATATCACAAATCTCATTTGCCACCTGGGTTATGGGATGGAGTGAACCTCTTTGGGCAAGCCGTCCTGGAAGTGTCACATCAATACCTGTAAAATCCTTATCATCAACACTCTCAAACTTTGAAAAGGCATTTTTAAACGCTTTTTCAAGTTTTCCTTTAAGAATGTTTGCACTCTTTCCAGCACTGGGACGCTGATCCTCTGAAAGCAAAGATATGTTTCTCAAAAATCCAGTTAACAAACCTTTTCTGCCAAGATATTTAATGGAAAGCTGTTCAAGCTGTTCTGAATTACCAGCCTGTTCTATACTCTCCAAAGCTTGTTTTTCAATATCAATAATATTATTCTGCAAAACACCCTCTCAGATGGTTATAGTTTTGCTGTGGCGAGTGATGCAAGTTGGGAAAAAGCAGTGGGGTCAAAAATTGCAAGGTCAGCCAATACTTTTCTATCAAGTTCACTACCTGCCAATTTAAGACCATTTATAAATTTACTGTATGACAGATCATTCATCCTTGCAGCTGCATTAATCCTTACTATCCAGAGTTTTCTAAAATCTCTTTTCCGTGTTCTTCTATCCCTGTATGCGTACATCAACGCTTTATCAACAGCATCTGCTGCTGTGCGGTATAATTTACTTCTTCCGCCTCTAAAGCCCTTTGCAAGCTTAAGCACTTTATTCCTGCGTCTTCTTGCTTTAAAACCTCTTTTAACTCTCATTGTTCAAACTCCTCAACTCTTTATAATCCATTTTTTGCAATCAATCCTCATTGCAAATTTGATATCTCTCCATAATTGTTATGAAGCCTGGAATCATAACAAAGAATGAAACTTGATTAAAATATCTGTTATCCAGTTTCTATTCTTTAATCTCTAATTTCTAGTTTAGTGTTCCTATCCATTGGGTAGCAACCGTCGGACCTCTTTTGTATTAGCCTTACAAATCATCTGGTCCAGCCTGTAAGATCTTTTTCTCTTAGTGGTTTTCTTGGTTAATATATGACTGGCATGGGATTTCCTGAATTTATATTTCCCTGATCCTGTCTTTTTAAAACGCTTGGCAGCTGCTCTGCATGTTTTAATTTTTGGCATTCTGTCCTCTCCATATTTTACAATTTACAAAAAGAGATGGTGGTATATTATTAAAACGCACGATACACCACCATACATTTACTATTCAAAACCAATGAACAAAACAGTGTCCATTGGCTTCTATATATTTTTAAGCAGTTTTGTAGTCAGAAACTATTTAGGTCCCAAAAGCATGGTAATAACCCGGCCTTCATATTTGGGAGTCTGCTCAACCTGTGCAAACTCTTCAGCCATGACAACAACCTTTTCCAAAACCTGGTGGGCCTGTTCTTTAAGAATAAATTCCCTGCCTCTGAAAACCATTGTTACTTTTACCTTATCATTGTTACTGATAAATTTTTCAATATGCCGGACTTTGGTTTCAAGGTCATGGTCATCGGTTTTGGGTCGTACCTTTATTTCCTTTATCTGGGTACTTTTTTGTTTGCGTTTAGCTTCCTGCTTTTTTTTTGTCTGTTCGTACTTGAATTTCCCAAAATCCATTATCTTGCACACAGGTGGATTTGCATCGGGTGACACCTCGACCAAGTCAAGAGCCTCTTCTCCGGAAATCTTTAATGCCTCGTCAATGGGCAAAACACCTATCTGCTCACCATCAGAGCCTATAACACGAACCTGGCTTGCTCTGATTCCCTTATTCACACTTGTCTGGTTCTGTCTTCCTCGCTTAACTATTTTTACACCTCCTGCAACTACATAATACTAAATTAATAGAACAAGTATAACCCTACAATAATAGTAGCTTGTACAAAAAAATGCAAGCACTATTTGTTTTGATCCCTTTTTATTTTTTTTTGTTCAAGGGTATATCTCTCCAAATAACTGTTCTTCCAATACAAATTTGTCTCTTTATTAAAAAAATCATAGAAAAGATCAAGACTTTTTTGCCGTAAGACCCCGGGAATAACATCAATCTTAGCTTTTGCGTATAAAGGGGGTAATTTTGTCAAATCACACTTTGTTCCACCTCCCATTGGGTCTTCATAGGCATATACTATTGTATTTATACCTGACAGGAGGATTGCCCCAAAGCACATCAGGCATGGCTCCATGGTTGAAAAAAGAGTTAAATTGCCAAATGTAATTGGTCTGCTGCCAGATTCAATCTGTTTTAAAGCTCTTATCTCAGCATGATCGGTTTCACTGAAAATATGTTGATCCCGGGCAGTTCCACTCCTTGCACCATTGGCAATTACTTTTCCAGCCTCCACAATCACACATCCAACCGGGAATTCACCCTTGTCAAATGCTTTTTTTGCCTGTTCCAATGCCAGGCCCATATAATATTTGTAGTCCAAATCAAACCTCTTCTCTTTAAAAATTATTTTACAAAAAATGCTCCCTGCAAAACAAATTTCGAACTGCAGTTATAAATGCTTACTCTTCCAACATCCTTTTTTGTTAGAAAATTGTTGATAAATAAGATTCTATTGTGTAACAATCTTCCGGCAGGCTATTACAAAAATATTAAACTGATTTTCTAATAATTTTATTACATTTTATTAAATTTCAAGATTTATTCAAGACTAATTTATGGAAAAAGAAGAAACATACATAAAAAAAGTGGCCTCAAACAAAAATTTTTGTGTCAGGGAACAATTCCAGATTAGAGAAAAAAGTTTTTTATCAAAATTTGGTGCACTGAGCAGTAAAGCAATACGTAGAGATGAAACAAAAAACAGGTGCAATATTAGAACACCTTTCCAGCTTGACAGGGACAGTATTGTATATTCCAACTCTTTCAGGCGTTTAAAGCACAAAACACAGGTTTTCCTCTCCCCCCTTGGTGACCACTATAGAACCCGGCTTACCCACACACTTGAAGTGGTGGAAATTTCAAGGAATATTGCTAGAGCCATGCGTCTTAATGAAGACCTTGCAGAAGCCATTGCTCTGGGCCACGATCTGGGGCACACACCCTTTGGCCATGGTGGTGAAACTGCTCTTATAGAGGTTTATTCCCCTCATTTTTCACACGCTTATCAAAGTTTAAGAGTGGTGGATTCCCTTGAAAATAGAGGGAAAGGTCTTAATCTTACCCTGGAAGTCAGAGACGGAATCCTCAAACACTCCAAAGGGTTTGGAAATATCTTTCCGTCAACCCCTGGAGAAACTGCCATCACCATTGAAGGAAGAATAGTTAGAATAGCCGATATTATAGCCTATTTAAACCATGACCTTGATGATGCTTTAAGGGGCAAAGTCGTAATGCCGGCTGATGTGCCTGACATCTGTATTCAAAAACTTGGGAAAACGCACTCCGAGAGAGCCAGCACAATGATTGAAAAGTTAGTGTATAACTCTGGCCCAAAAAATGATAAATTCATCCTGAGTATGGACAAAGAAACCTTCAATGCCATGATAATACTGCGCAAATTTTTATATGATAAGGTCTATAGATCTCCTGTAGTTCATAATGAATTCTTAAAGGCTAAAAACATAATCATAGGTCTTTACAATTACTTCTTAGATAACCCTGATGTCATGCAGAAAGAGCTGGAAAAAATGGAAATGGCTTCATGGGATTTTTCAAAAAACAAGCTTAAACGCTCTGTTTGTGATTTAATTGCAAGCATGACCGATCGTTATGCCCTGGATCTTTACTCCAGACTTTTTTTCCCAAATCCTTTTCCCCTGGCATGATATTATGATACCTGCAATCTTTAAACCCCTTATAACCCTTTTTGATGCAATGGATAAAACCTGGAATAAAATTGCTGCAGATTATTCTTTTTACTGTAACGGCTGTGAAGACAATTGCTGTAAATCCCTCTTTTTTCATTATACATATATTGAAAAAACCTACCTGCTCCACGGCTTTAATGCACTTGATCACAGCAAAAAAAAAATGATTTTAAGCAGAGCCAGAGAGTATTGCAATAAAACCTTTAACCAGGCCAAGGAAATTAAAAGCCTTAAAATATACTGCCCTCTCAATGAAAACAATCTTTGTCTCTTATACCGGTTCAGGCCAATGATATGCAGGCTTCATGGTTTGCCCCACGAGCTTAACAGGCCTGGATATCAACCTGTCAAAAGCCCTGGTTGCCATGCTGGGTTATTCAGTGATAAACCATATATAAAATTTGACAGAACACCTTTTTATGAAAAAATGGCTCAAATAGAAGCTGATTATAGAAAAGATATTAAGATGAGAGGTAAAATAAAACAGAGTGTTGCTCAAATGCTAATCTCACAATAACTGCCATGGGCAGACCTGGCCTTTTGCCAAGGTTTGCCCACAACACAGTACAAAAGAGTTATAAAATTTAATTTACTCTTTCATATAAATATTATACTACAAGGATCACATGGATACTAAAGAAAAACAAATAGTCACCATTGGCGGCGGAAGCGGTCAATTCATTTTTTTATCAGGATTGAGAGATCTTGAAAACATACAAACAACTGCCATTGTTTCCATGGTGGATTCCGGGGGAAGTACCGGCAGGTTAAGAGATGAGCTTGGTATTCTTCCTCCGGGAGATATTTTAAAATGTATCCTTGCCTTGTCGCCATACCAGGATACCTGCCGCTCTATCCTGCTTAAACGTTTTAAAAAAGATCGCCGCCTGGCAGGTCACAGTGCCGGTAACATGCTTTTAACAATGCTTTCAAGATATACGGGGAATTTCCCTGCAGGGGTGGCTGCACTTGCTGAAATACTTGATGTGGATGGGACTATACTTCCTGTTACAATTGACAGGGCAACCCTGGTAGCTGAGCTTACCAGCGGGCAGAGAATATATGGTGAGGAAGCCATTGATCTGCCACGGGGAAACCAGCGTGAGCAGATAAAAGATGTATTCCTTGTTCCCCACCATAACTCTTCCATCTCTGTTTACCCACCTGTTTTAAAAGCCATTGAAAAGGCAGACTATATTTTCATTGGCCCTGGTGATCTGTTTACCAGTATTATACCCAATCTTATTGTTCCTGGGGTTAAAAAAGCCCTGCTAAATACATCTGCAAAAATATACTTCACCATTAATATAATGACCAAATTTGGGGAAACCCACAATTTTACAGGTAGCGATTTTGTTACAAACTTAGAGGAACGCCTTGGACGGGAAGTTGATGGAATAATCGGTAATAAAACAAGACCCGTACAAAAAATCCTTGATAACTATCTTGAGCAAAAATCAAAATTTGTTAATATAGATAAAGCAAAGCCATTCTGGAATCGCCGAAAAATACTCATGGAAGACATCTTAGACGTCAATTCAATGATTGTCAGGCATGATTCCACGAAGCTTGCTGATATTATTCAAGGAATTATCCACAAAACTTAGAAATATTCTCATAAACCAGTGGGATAAAACAACCTGAATCTCCATTGGCAGTTGTAGAAGGTCATCAGCGCTTCAGGGAAGGCTGGCTGGATTATCAGACAATCCCTTGGGGCATGGGAGGAACCTTCTCCCCTGCCAGAATATAACCTCCGTCAAGTCTTAAAATGCTTCCTGTCATATAAGGAGCATCCTGGATGATAAAGAGGCAGGCTTTTACCACATCATCTATTGTACCTGTTCGATTCACCAGGGTATGATTGATCAATGACTGCTTTTCACTATTGGTGAGAACTTCTCTCCATCCCCTGGTATTTTGTGCATGCCGGGTTTCAAAAATCCCCAGCATAATTTCATTAACCCTGATATTTGGAGCTCCCAGGCGTGCCCAGGTTTCAGTCAGAGAAGATATTCCTCTGTTGGCAGCTGCATATCCATCATTAAAAACAAGAGCAGCAGGACCTGACCGCCCTACAATGGCAGCTATGGAAGATATATTGATTACTACAGCTTCCTGAGATTTTTTCAACAAAGGTAAAACAGTTGTAAACACCCATTGTTTAGCTTTAAGTGTGGTTTCAATTTCCAGATCCCATTGATCTTCAATATATTCACCATGAACCGTTGGCCATCCACCGCGTTCAATATTATTTATCAAAATATCCAGGTGCCCATATCTTTTTTCAATGTTCAGGGCAAGGCTTTCAATATCTTTTATATTGCGCAAATCAGCTGTAATAATCATATTTTTTGCTCTGGATGTATTAAAATCTCTCTCCATCTTTTCAAAGGAATCTTTCCAGTCATGGCGTGTCAATATAAGTTCTGCCCCTTTTTTTGCAAGGCCAAGACCGATTCCTTTTCCTATCCCCTTCACAGCTCCGAGAACCAGAGCAATTTTGCCTTTAATCTGCATAAAATTTACTCTCCAAAAATCATTTTTATACCAAACAGCATATATTTTACCCACTCAAGCCCAAGATTCAATAATACTTCATCATCTTTTTTAATTTTTTCTTTATGATCTTCAGGGATATTGAATTTATCTAAAAGATTTTTTTCAAAAATCTGCTCCCGGAACTCATCCAGATCATACAAAGCCATATAAAATTTATCAGCTGCTGCACCTTCGAGTTTACCGGGCAGGATCTGGTTTTTAAGGCTGATCAACTCCATAAGTTTATCATTCTCTTTATTGTGCTTATCCACATTCTGGCCCTTAAGCCACTCTTTAACTTTCTGGCTGAATTTTTTCCCAAACCCTTTGCAGTGAGGCTCCTCAATGAGCGCAAAATATTCACTGATTTCCCCTGTCTCCCTGGACCTTGTAATTGCACGGGCCAGGGGATACATGCGGCAGGATGCAGGCCGGTCTTGATAAACACAACATCCTTTTGGAGTCACAAAAGGGCACTCATATCCTTTTCCTGGATTGGGTTTAAATTCAACTACAGGCAAACCAGATTCAGGGCCGTAATGCAAAGATGTATATGTTTTTAAAAAATCCTGCGATGATATGCCAAGAGAATTTTTCAATCTTAAAACATCATAGGGAGTCAAAGCCTGATTAAGGTCACGGCAGCATTCATTAAAACATTCATTTTCAAAAGAACAATTAAAATTCATTAAATTTTCAAGATCAATTGGTACCATCTCTTCCGACATTTTATCTCCTTTTTATACAATTCTTGAGTTTCTGACCTTTAGGTTATTTTTAAGTTTAACTTTGAATTAAGGATAACTCATCGTTTAAATTTTTTCTAATTCATTTTTTACCAATTCTTCATTCACAATTTAAATTATCAATTATCCTTTCAAATTACCAGCCCCTTTTAAATCTCTCAGTTTACCATATATTGTATTACATCATTTGATACATAGATATATATTGTGACTATTAGAACAAATAGAGATATTTGAAAACCGTGGTATTTTTTAAAAAAAATTTTCTTTATAAATACATCTTGACAAACTCAGTAAGAGGGTGTTATTTCGATTTTGAAAAATATATTTAGCGGTATATATTTTATTTGACATGAAAGTAAAATTTAAGAATTACCAAATCGGTCAGCAGAGAATATAATGTGTCCGGTTTGGATAAGATAGTAGCACAACGGTATTGTGCATTTTTGATTAACTTATATTAATGGAGGTATTTTAAATGCCATCTTTTGTAATTGCAGAAAAATGTGACGGCTGCAAAGGCGGGGATAAAACAGCATGTATGTACATCTGTCCCAATGACCTGATGGTTCTTGAACCTAACGAAATGAAAGCATATAACCAGGAACCAGACCAGTGCTGGGAATGTTTTTCATGCGTAAAGATCTGTCCAACTCAGGCGATTGAGGTCAGAGGATACTCTGATTTTGTACCAATGGGAGGCTCTACTGTTCCCATGATGGGTACTGAGGATGTTATGTGGACATGTAAATTTAGAAACGGAGTTATCAAACGTTTTAAATTTCCCATCAGAACAACTCCTGAAGGTGAAGCTAATGCATATCTTGACCTTAAAGGTAAAGATCTTGACAGTGGCCTGCTTTCAACACAGGAAGCAGATGGTTATGAACTCAAAGCTCCAACCGAGCTTGTATAACTTTATTGTCAACCATTTAATTTGATACTTAATAATTTAGGAGATATATAATGGGATTACCTAATAAACCAATTGGAGAACTTAAAGCTGTAAGAGATCCAAAGGTTGAGAAAAGAGACGTTGATATTCTGATCGTTGGTGGCGGTATGGCTGCCTGCGGAACAGCATTTGAAGTAAAAAAATGGGCAAGCGACGACACAAAAATTCTTCTTTGTGACAAAGCAGCCCTTGAAAGATCAGGTGCGGTAGCCCAGGGTCTTTCAGCGATTAACACTTATGTTGGTGAAAACTCCTGTGAAGATTATGTCCGCATGGTCAGAAACGACCTTATGGGTATTGTACGTGAAGACTTGATCTTTGACCTTGGACGTCATGTTGATGACTCTGTCCATCTTTTTGAAGAGTGGGGACTCCCCATGTGGAAAAAGAGTGATGACGGAAAAAACGTTGACGGCAAAAAAGGTGTAAAACTGGGAACGCTTAAAGGCGGAGCCACTCCAGTTAGAACTGGTAAATGGCAGATCATGATCAATGGTGAATCTTACAAAAGAATTGTTGCAGAAGCAGCTAAACTTGCCCTTGGCGAAGATAACATTATTGAAAGATGCTTTATTGTTGAACTTCTCAATGATGAAAATGATCCTACAAAAATAGCCGGCGCAGTTGGTTTTTCCGTACGTGAAAACATCGTTTATATCATCAAAGCAAAGACAATGATGATTGCCTGCGGTGGCGCGGTTAATGTTTACCAGCCCCGTTCAACTGGTGAAGGTAAAGGTCGTGCATGGTATCCAGTATGGAATGCAGGCTCCACCTATACTATGGCTGTAAGAGCAGGTGCTGAACTCTCCATGATGGAAAACCGTTTCACCCCGGCTCGTTTTAAAGATGGTTACGGACCTGTTGGTGCGTGGTTCCTTCTTTTTAAAGCTATGACTGTTAATGGTCTTGGTGAAAACTTTGCAGGTTCTGATGATGCAAAAGCAGAACTTGAAAAATATGCTCCCTATGGAACTGCAGCTGTTACTCCTACATGCCTGAGAAACCATCTCATGATGAAAGAGTACAAAGAAGGCCGCGGTCCAATCATCATGAAGACAACTGATGCTCTTGCCAAACTGGCTGAAACAATGAGCAAAAAAGAGATGAAACATCTTGAGTCTGAAGCTTGGGAAGATTTCCTTGACATGTCAGTTGGCCAGGCTGGTCTCTGGTGTGCAACAAATACTGAGCCCGAGAAAAAAGATTCAGAAGTTATGCCGACTGAGCCCTATCTTCTTGGTTCTCACTCAGGTTGCTGCGGCATCTGGTGTTCAGGTCCTGACGAAGACTGGGTTCCTGCTGAATACAAATGGGGTGTTGGAGATAAAGTCTACAATCGTATGACTACTGTCAAAGGTCTGTTCACCTCTGGTGACGGCGTTGGCTGCTCCGGCCATAAATTCTCCTCAGGCTCACATGCTGAAGGCCGTATCTGTGCAAAAGAGATGGTCAAATACGTCAGAGACAATCCAGAAGACGTAAGTTTCAAAGAGACTGACGAAGAGCTGGTTGACCTTGTTTACAAACCTGTCAGAAATTACCTTGAGCATTGTGAATATTCAACAGATGAAACCATTAACCCCCACTATTGCAAACCTGCCGGTATGGCACTGCGTCTCATGAAGATGACCAATGAGTATGGTGGCGGAACAGCAACTTACTACATGACTTCCGGTAAATCTCTTGAAATCCTCATGGACCTGTTTGAAATGTTCCGTGAAGACCTTGAGAAAATTGCTGCCGGTGATCTGCATGAACTCATGAGAGCATGGGAAATTAACCATCGCCTCTACACAGTTGAGGCTCATACCCGTCACATCCAGTTCCGTGAAGAATCAAGATACCCAGGATTTTACTACAGAGGTGACTTCATGGGTCAGAATGATGATGAATGGTTCTGTTTTACAAACTCAACTTATAATAAAGAGACAAACGAGTGGAGTTTGAAAAAAGTACCTTATGTGAAAATTATTTCCGATTAATTTTGAAAATAGTTTTTAAAGTACGTTATTAGAATAGACCTCCAGGCGCTTGTTTTATAGTGCCTGGAGGTTTTTTTAAATGTTGAGTTCTTAATTCTTAGTTTTGAATTAATGAGTTTCTTCCAAAATTTACAAATTCAAAATTAAGAATTGAGAATTACATAACTGGAGACAGAATGCCGCAGATTGCGGCATAAATTAATAATTTAAGAACCAATATAACTAAAATGCACGGAGGGAAAGCATGACAACAGACAATTTAGCTCCGGTCAGTGGAAGCTTAATGGTGGTTGGCGGTGGAATCAGCGGCCTTACAACTGCCCTGGAAGCAGCTGAAATGGGGTATGAGGTCTTCCTTGTGGAAAAAGAAGCATCCCTTGGAGGAAGGGTATCCCAGCTCAAACACTACTTCCCCAAACTCTGCCCGCCTACTTGCGGACTTGAGATCAACTATAGAAGAATCAAGGACAATAAAAATATTAAAGTATTTACCATGTCCGAAGTCCAGAATGTAGATGGTAATGCAGGTGATTATACTGTTACTGTAAAGACAGCACCGCGATATGTGAATGAAAACTGTACTGCATGTGGTGAATGCGCCAAGGTGTGTGATACTGAGATATCAAATGAGTTCAACTTTGGCATGGATCGCAGGAAAGCTGCATATCTTCCCCATAACATGGCCTTTCCAATGCGGTATATAATGGATCCTGCCATGAGTACTGATGATCGTGACAAAGTCAAGGAAGCCTGTAAATATGAGGCCATTGATTTTGACATGGAAGAAAAAACCATTGATCTTAAAGTTGGTGCCATTGTCTGGAATACAGGATGGACTCCCTATGATGCCACAAAGATAGATAATCTTGGATTTGGCAGGTATCAAAATATTGTAACAAACATGATGCTTGAAAGAATGGCATCTTCAAATGGTCCCACAGCAGGTAAAATTTTAAGACCGTCTGATGATAAAGAACCTGAGACAATTGCTTTTGCACAATGTGCAGGTTCAAGGGATGAAAATCATCTCCCTTATTGTTCCTATATATGCTGCATGGCATCCTTAAAACATGCAACTTATTTAAGAGCACAATATCCAGACGCAAAAATATATATCTACTATATTGATCTTAGAACTCCAGGGCTTAAATATGAAAACTTCTATGCAAAACTTAAAAAGGATGAAAATATCTTTTTTGTAAAAGGCAAGGTTGCTGAAGTTTCAGAAGAGGAAGGATCAGGTAATATCAACCTTGTTGCAGAAGATACCATAACAGGTGAGAAAATAAGACAAACAGTTGATATGCTGATACTTGCAACAGGTATGCAGCCGAATGCAGCCATTGACAGACCTGATGCTGATCTCAATTTCAATGAGGATGGCTTTATCATCAATGACTTTTCAAAAGGCGGTATGTTTGCGGCTGGTTGTGCAAATAAGCCTGCTGATGTTGTAACTTCTAACCAGAATGCCACAGGGATGGCTCTTAAAGCCATTCATACCCTTGTAAGGAGAGGATAATCATGGATAAAAAATATGGAGTATATATCTGCACAGGATGCGGCATCGGTGATACCCTCGATATGGAAGATCTCGTTGATGTTCCCGATGAAGAGGGCATAAATTGTACCACCCACCCGTTTTTGTGCTCAAAAGAGGGTGTAGCGTTAATTCAAAAAGATGTTGATGATGAAAAAGTCAATGCCATGGTCATTGGAGCATGTTCCAGGCGTGTTAACTTTGATGTATTTAATTTTGACGGATGTATTGTTGAGAGAGCAAACTTGAGAGAAGGCGTTGTATGGCCGCACTCAAGAGAGAAATACCCAAAGCTTGAAGAAGACCAGAAAGATGATGAAGAGCATTTTGATCCCATCCAGATGAAAGCTGAAGATTACATCAAAATGGGTATGATACGAGTTGAAAAAGTAAAATTGCCAGAACCCTATAAAACTGAATCTTTTTCCAGAAAAATTCTGGTTCTCGGCGGTGGTGTAACAGGCATGTCATCAGCCCTTGATGCTGCAAAAGCAGGATATGATGTTACAATTGTTGAGAAAACAGATAAGCTTGGCGGGTATGCGGCTGAAATGAGAAGCCAGATGCCGGTTTGTGAACCATTTGAAACTCTGCGGCCTTCCATTGCAGATGATCTGATTGCCGAGGTTGAAAGTTTTTCAAATATTGATGTTAAAACAGCCACAGTGGTAGCCCGTATTGCAGGGCAGCCTGGTGAATTCCTGGTAACATTAAAAAAACCAGGTGAAAAGATAGCCTTTGACGTTCCATTTCCTCTGCCGGAAGAGATGCTGGTGGATGAAAACGGCAAGGAGCTGACCGCAGAAGATGCCCATACCAAATTTCTTGAATATAATGAAGGCAGGGAGGATATTCTTAAGCGTGACCCTGAAGGAGAGCTTTTCGGGGCGGTTATTCTCGCAGCAGGATGGCGACCTGATGTTCTTGAAGGAGAAAAGTATGAACATCTTGGTATTGATCTTGATGATGTTGTAACCAATGATGAGTTTGAAAAAATTGCCGCTAAAGGCAAAATTGTCAGACCTTCTGATGGTAAAGAGGCTAAAAATGTTGTGTTTATTCAATCTCCGGGTAAAGATGAAGACGATGCCGATTTTGAATATACAGGCTCAGTAACAAGCCAGGTTGCTTTAAAGCAGGCAAAATATGTAAGAGACGACTATCAAGATGGTAAAGCATATATTATTTACCAGCATATGAGAACTCCTGGTCTGCAGGAGTATTTTTATAAAAGTATGCAGCAGGAAGACGGAATTTTTATGACCAAAGGTGCTGTCACTGAAGTTGCCCTCCAGGGTAATGGCCTTTCAGTAACTGCCACCAACACTCTTTTGGGTGAAAACCTTGCCGTTAAGGCTGACATGGTTGTTGTGGCAAGCGGTATGGTTCCAGTTACAAAAGATGATCCAGTTATTAACCTTGCATACAGACAGGGTCCTGGCTTTCGGGATAATGATATTTTTGGTCAATATGCAGACTCCAATTTCATCTGCTTTCCATATGAAACCCAGAGAACAGGTATTTATGCTGCAGGTGCTGTAAGACGAGCCATGACCATTGAAGAATCCATGGAAGATGCAACAGGGGCTGCTTTAAAAGCCATTCAGTGTATTGAAAGCTCTAACAAAGGAATATCAGTTCATCCAAGATCAGGAGATATGACTTTTCCTGATTTCTTTTTTCAAAGATGTACCCAGTGTAAACGCTGCACTGTTGAGTGTCCCTTTGGTGCCCTTGATGATGATGAAAAAGGAACACCAATGGCTAATCCGACAAGGTGTAGAAGATGTGGAACCTGTATGGGAGCATGTCCTGAAAGGATCATCTCTTTTGCAGACTACACAATTGACTCCATTGGCTCCCAGGTTAAAGCAATTGGGGTTCCGTCGGAAGACGATTACGATGAGCCGCCATTCAGATTCCTTGCACTGATCTGTGAGAATGATGCCTTTCCTGCCCTTGATATGGTGGGTATGAACAAAATAGATTATTCTCCAAATGTGAGATTTATCCCCATACGATGCCTTGGCTCATTTAATGTTATCTGGGTCAAAGATGCACTGGCCCAAGGTATGGACGGAGTTATTCTAATTGGGTGTAAACATGGTGATGATTACCAGTGCCACTTTATAAAAGGTTCCGAGCTGGCTGAAACCCGAATACAGAAAATAGGTGATGCCCTTTCAAGCCTTGCACTTGAAAAAGAACGGGTAGCCTTTACGGAAATTGCCATTGACGAATATGACAAACTCCCTGAAATAATAAATGCCTTTGTTGACGAAGTTGAAGCCCTTGGTCCAAACCCATTTAAAGGATTCTAAATTTTAACTATTTTATAAGATAGTTAGGAGGTATAATAATATGACTGAAAAATATCTTGCTCAACCAGATCTTGACTTTATAGCCCAGGTAAAAGGTCTGGGTGGAGAAACTTTAAAAAAATGCTATCAATGTGCCACTTGTTCGGTTGCCTGCCCCATTGCTCCTGATGATAGTCCTTTCCCAAGAAAAGAGATGATAGCAGCTTCCTGGGGACTTAAGGACAAACTCATCAAAAACGGAGATATATGGCTCTGCCATCAATGCGGCGACTGTACGGACCTTTGTCCGCGAGGAGCTGCGCCGGGAGATGTTCTTGCTGCTGTAAGATCTGTAGCCATTGAAGAGTATGCACAACCGAAAGCCCTTGCAAAAGCTGTTAATGATCCGAAAAAACTGCCGATACTTCTTGCAGTTCCAGCTGTATGGTTTGCAATCCTTGCCTTTATTACCATGACGGCAGGGGAAACCATGGAAAAAATTTTCCATACCATTTTTGGTGATGTTCTTGGTGGTCGTTTTCATTGGTCACATGCCAGTGAAGGGGCAGACCATGTCATTGCTCAGGCAGATTTTTTCTCCACCTGGTTTGTGGACATGACCTTTGTGCCTATTGCAACGGCAGTGGTAATAATATTTGTTTTAAGCCTTAAAAACTTTTTAAATGATATTCATGAAAATGCTGTTCTCGAAGGCAAGACTGACAAGACAACTCTGGATTATAAAGAATTTTTCCAGGCCCTTTTAAGAGTTATCCCCACAGTTTTAAAACATGACAAATTCAATGAGTGTGAATCCAATAAAGATAGAGCAACTCCTCACATGATGGTTCTTTATGCTTTTATCGGACTTTTTATTGTAACCGCTGTTTGCGGTATGATGTTATATCTTGGAGGACTGCCAGGACCATATTCACAGCTTAATCCCATAAAATGGCTTGCCAATATTGGAGGAGTTTCCCTGACCATTGGCGGAGCATTAATGATTAAGAACCGACTTGATAAAAAAGATGATCAGATTACATTATATAAAGACTGGTTTATACTTGTCGTTATTTTTTCTCTTGGTCTTACCGGTATGCTAACTGAAATGGCACGCCTTGCCCATATGGCAGGTGTTTCTTATTTCTTTTACTATCTGCATTTGATTGCAATCTTTGAACTCTTTGCTTTTTTACCGTTTTCAAAAATGGCACATCTTGTTTACAGGTTGACTGCCATGACTTATGCTGAATATGGGAACCGGAAATAATAAGGAAAAAAATTTTGACCGAAGGAACAATCAAATGGTTTAATTCAAAAAAAGGCTTCGGTTTTATTGAACAGGAATCAGGAGATGATGTATTTGTTCATTTTTCAGCCATTGAAATGTCTGGTTTTAAAACACTTGCAGAGGGTGAACTCGTAGAATTCGAAGTAGAAGAAAACGACAAAGGCCTTTCAGCAAAAAAAGTTGTAAAGGTTTAAATATCAAACCAGGGCAGCAAAAAATTACTGCCCTGGTTTCTCAATCCATCATTCCAATCTATCTCTTAAAAGTAATAAAAGATTACACTCCTGCCTCCTTATTACACAGCCTTTTTTATTCTGGCACAATCCAGTATTATTGAACTTTCTTTATAAAAACTAACTTTATTATTGCATAATTTAAAATTTCCTATAAAATAATTCCCATAAAAACAGCATATGCCCTGATGGGTTAACCATAAATTTTAGAATCAGGAGATCAACAGGTTTGAATAAAATTGCCGTACTTCCAGGAGATGGAATAGGACCCGAGGTTATGGAACAGGCTGTCAAAATCCTTAAAAAAACATCCATGATCTATGGATTTGATCTTGAATATGAATTTGCTGATATTGGTGGTGCAGCCATTGATAATCATGGGAAAGCCCTGCCAGATGCTACTTTGACTCTTTGCGAAAAGAGTGACGCCATCCTTTTCGGTTCTGTGGGCGGGCCTAAATGGGAAAATCTTTCACCGGAAAAACAACCGGAACGAAGCGCTTTACTGCCATTGAGAAAACATTTTGATTTATATTGTAATCTTCGACCTGCAAAAATTTTTCCATCTCTTGCATCAGCATCCCCTTTAAAGCCTGAAATAGTCAAAACAGGATTTGACATTCTTTGTGTCAGAGAGCTGACAGGTGGAATTTATTTTGGTGAGCCCAAAGGAAGAGAAGGAGAAGGTCCTGATGAAACAGCCTATGATACAATGATATATTCCAGATTTGAAATCCAGAGAATTGCCAGGATGGCATTTGAAGCAGGCAGAAAACGCAATAATATCGTCACATCTGTTGACAAGGCCAATGTTTTGTCTTCCATGGTTCTCTGGCGGGAAGTAGTAACTGAAACAGCAAAAGAATTTCCCGATATCACTTTAAATCATGTCTATGTGGATAATTGCACCATGCAGCTTGTTAAAGATCCCCATCAATTTGATGTTCTCTTATGCCCCAATATGTTCGGGGATATTATTTCAGACGAATGCGCGATGATAACTGGTTCCATGGGACTTCTGGCCTCGGCAAGCCTGAATGAAGAAAAATTTGGTCTTTATGAGCCAGCAGGAGGCTCAGCCCCTGACATTGCCGGGAAAGGCATTGCCAACCCCATTGCCCAGATTTTATCCAGCTCCATGATGCTTAAATATACCTTTGAATTTTCTGAAGCTGCCAATTCAATAGAAAAAGCGATTTCAAATGTACTTGCAAAAGGTATTCTTACTGCTGATCTGACAACAGACAAACAACAACCAGTAAGTACCCAAGAAATGGGTAATGCTATTATCAATGAGATCCGCCTTTTTTAATCTCATCAGCGTACCCAGTGCCTTCCTGCAAGCATATAGAGAAAAACAGAACTCAGAATCAAATATCCAAACATCTCAACACTTTTTGTTTTAAAAATAAAAGAAAGCATAACAATAATTGAAGCACTGATCATAAAAAAAAGTGGCTTTGGGATATGCTTCAGGATCACCCGCCCAAAGTGTGCAAACCGAATATGACTCACCATTAAGACGATAGATACAGTGGTCAACCCCCATAATATTCCCGGTGTTGCAATAAGAGAGGCACCAAGAACGATCAATGCTCCCGCAGGACTGGGAAGCCCGTTAAATATATTCTCAGGCAGATCTGTCCGGTTTTTATCAACCGAGACAAATCGGATAAGCCGAAATGCAACTCCGATAATAAAGGCAACACTGACAAGCCATGCCAATGAACCGTCTTTCTGAACAATCACATAGGCTGGAGCCAGTCCAAAACTGACAAAATCAGCAATATCGTCCAGATAAGGCCCATATTTGGTTCCACCATGCTTTAAAGCCATACGTCCGTCAAACAAATCAAATAATTGCCCTATAATAATGATACAAATTGCCCATGCAAAATGGTGATTATGGGTTAAGATCAGGCTGGTCACACCACAGGAGAAATTAAGCGTAGAAAGGATATCTGCATAGAGCCGGTTGGGTATAAATTTAAAAACAACAGATGCAGATGAAAGGATAATGCAGGCTATGAGCACTTCATCTGCAATGTTTATAAATCCTGAATTTTCATCCAGCAATGCACACAAGATAACAAGACCAAAGCAGATGATGGCTTTTATTTTTCCAAAATTATTGGCAGCTCCGGAGAATCTGATCCAGGCTAAAATATGCCGGGCAAAAAACTGGCCCACAAATTCAATGGCCACAAGAATCCATATAAATTTTATTGATATAATACCTGCATATGCAAATCCAATCAATGGCGGTAAATAGGTTAATTTGTCACACATGGGGTCCAGCCATTCTCCCCAGGTAGACCCCATGTTGCATCCTCTTGCCACAACACCGTCAGCACCATCAAGGATTGCTGCAAAGGTAAATATAAATATTGCAATGGATTGATAAGGGGTAAAAAAGTAGAGGATAAATCCAAAGCCCGCCATGCCTGTCCGCCAGTAACAGATTGAGTTCGGGTGTAAAAGCCACTGATGTGACATTATATATTTCTGCATATACTGCTTTTTAACAGCCTGAGAAAACCATAAGAAAAAACCAATTCCAATGGCGGCAGAAACAATAATAACTATAATTCTTTCCATTTTATCATCTCAATTGATTAAATTAATTTTTCACATCTCTTTTACTTATCACTCTATCCCAAAATAGTCCATTGCATTAAAAGGTGGCAGGAACCTGCTGTTCCCATAATTGATCTTCATGATAAAAAATTCAAGCTGTGCAATTTAAAAATAGAGTACAAAAAGACCATGAGGTTAAACCAAAAAGGTTTCAACAAAATGCTGAAACCTTTTTATATATTTGGCGGGAGTGACGAGACTCGAACTCGCGACCTCTTGCGTGACAGGCAAGCGTTCTAACCAAACTGAACTACACCCCCGAAACAGTTAATTTTATGGTGGGCGATGCAGGGCTTGAACCTGCGACTTCAACCTTGTAAGGGTTGCACTCTCCCAACTGAGTTAATCGCCCGAAAAACAAGAGCACTTATATCAATAATAAAAAATTGTGTCAAGCAAAAAGTGTTTTTTTCTAACTTGCAAGTAAAGATTAAAAGTGTTATATGTTAATTTATTATTATACAGTAATTCAAATTTTCGCCTACGAAAATTGAACCTGTTTTTATTCAATAAGATACCAGCGATAAATCGCTTGTTCTTTATTTTTTTAAGTTCTGATTTTCAATTTAAGGAGTCTTAAAATGGATCCTGTACAAGGATATCTTGAAATTATGGATAAAGGATTTGGGTTTTTAAGGGATATAGAAGAAAACTTCCAGCCAAAACCTGAAAATACCTATGTCCCAATTAGTTTAATACGAAAATTAAACTTAAAAGAGGGCAGTTTCATTGAAGGATTTGGAGAACAAAAAGGATCGAACAATCCAAATCTTGCATTAATTCAAATTGAGACAATAAACAAGCTGCCTTTTGATGATTTCAGAGACACGCCTCTGTTACAGGATCAGGTGAGTATAAACCCTTTTGAACGTTATTATCTTACCCAGAACAGTGATGATTTTACAGGAAAAGCTCTTGATATGATCTCTCCCATTGGTATGGGTCAGAGAGGACTCATTATTGCGCCGCCTAAATCAGGGAAAACAACAATACTTCGCCATATGGCAAATTCAATTGTGATGAACCATTCCGATGCTAAAGTTTTTATTCTCCTTGTTGATGAAAGGCCGGAAGAAGTTACTGATTTTCAAAGGGGTCTTAAAGATGCCCACGTTCTATACTCTTCGGCAGATCAGCAGACCGGGCAGCATATGAGAATGACACGCCTTGCCATGCATACTGCAATCAGACATGCTGAAATCGGACAAAATTCAGTGGTATTTATTGACTCCTTAACCAGGATGACAAGGGCTTTTAATGCAATTACTGACAGCCATGGCAAAACCATGACAGGTGGACTTGGAGCCAATGCTATGGAATTTCCCAGGAAAATTTTCGGTGCTGCAAGAAAACTTGAGAATGGTGGTTCTCTAACCATTGTTGCCACAATACTTGTGGATACAGGCAGCCGCATGGACGATATTATTTATCAGGAATTTAAAGGAACAGGCAATATGGATCTGGTTTTATCCCAGGAGTGTGCAGAGCAAAGGATCTGGCCAGCCATTAGTATAAACAAATCCGGTACAAGAAAAGAAGGCCTGCTCATGGATAAGGATGAACTTAATAAAATAGTTGAAATTAGAAGAAGTATTGCCACTATGGATGAACAGGCAGCTATGACACAATTTTTATCATTACTTGAATAACCAAAAACACCCACACAACTCATTTTTGTACAAAAACTTATAACAGGGCGTTTTCAAATACAAAGGACATATCTTCAGCAAAAACAATTTTCATCTGTTTTTGAATGGATCTTGGAATCTCTTTAATATCCTTTTTATTATCCATTGAAACAATGACCTTTTCAATACCATTGGCATGGGCAGCCAGAAGTTTTTCCTTTAATCCACCAACAGGAAGAACACGTCCGCGCAATGTAATTTCTCCTGTCATGGCTACTTTTCTTGAAACCTTTTTTCCTGTTAAAACAGAAACCACCGCTGTACACATGGAAATACCTGCCGAGGGACCATCTTTGGGTATGGCACCTTCTGGAACATGAATATGTATATCCCTTGTTTTATAAAAATCCTCTTTTATATTTAACTCTTTGCTTCTGGATCTTACAAAACTCACCGCAGCCTGGGCAGACTCTTTCATTACATCCCCAAGTTTTCCTGTAACATGCACATTACCCTTACCTGGCATGGTTACGGCTTCTATGGTAAGCAGTTCACCTCCGGCCTGGGTCCATGCAAGGCCTGTGACAATCCCTATTTTATCATCTTTTTCAAGAATACTATCCCTGTAGCTGGGCTGTCCAAGATATTTTGAAACCTGCGTAGTGGAAATTCTATGCAATTTCCTGTTCTCGGTTTGAACGATCTCTTTGGCTATTTTCCTCAATACAGAAGAGATTTCTCTCTCAAGATTTCTAACCCCTGCCTCTTTTGTATATTGTTTTATTATGGCATGAATGGCATTTTTTGAAAAAACTGCATCAGCTTCTGTAAGACCATTCTCGTTTAATTGTTTTGGTATTAAAAATCCTGTGGCAATTTTCTCTTTTTCATACTCTGTATATCCGGAATCTGGATAACTTCCATCCTGTCTCTCAATGGTATAGGGATATCGTGCAGTGTATTGGCTGTAGTGATAAAAAGGATCTGGGACAGGTCATAATCAACTTCAAGATAGTGATCATTAAAATTTTTATTTTGCTCAGGATCCAGTGCTTCGAGCATGGCAGATGAAGGATCACCTCTGAAATCAGCTGTCATTTTATCAATTTCATCAAGGCAGAATACCGGGTTGTTATATCCTGTCTTTTTCAAAGTCTGGATTATCTCGCCGGGCATGGCTCCCACATAGGTTCTTCTGTGCCCTCTTATTTCAGCCTCATCCCTGACACCACCAAGAGAAATTCTGGCAAAGGATCTTCCTGTGGCAGAAGCTACGGATTTCGCCAGAGATGTTTTGCCCACCCCTGGAGGACCAACCAGGCATAGGATAGGGCCTTTAATTTTTTTTACGAGTATCTGCACTGCAAGATATTCAAGAATCCTCTCCTTGGGTTTTTTCAGCCCATAGTGATCCTGCTCAAGAATTTGTTCAGCTTTTTTAAGGTTATTTTTTGAGCGATTCTTCCTAAACCAGGGCAGAGAGATTAACCAGTCAATATAATTTCTAACCACAGTGGCTTCAGATGACATGGGAGGCATCATCTTTAATTTTTTAAACTCCCGCCTTACAACCTGGGCAGCTTCTTTGGACATCCTTTTTTTCTTAATCCTGTTTTCAAGCTCCTGGAACTCAGCTGCTCCGCTGTCTTCACCCATCTCCTTTTTAATGGCACGCATCTGCTCATTCAAATAGTGTTTTTTCTGCAGCTTTTCCATCTGGTCTTTTACTCTGCCCTTTATTTTCTGGGACATGGTAAAGACTTCTGCTTCCTTTTGAATAAGCTTTAATAATAAAAAAAATCTCTCTTCAATATTGCTGCATTCAAGCAATTTTTGTTTGTCATATACTTTAAAGGGCATCTGGCTTGCTATGGTATCAGCAAACCTGGATTCATTGGCAGCAAGGGCGTTAAGATTTTTAAAAAAATTTTGCGGTACTGCTTTGGAGAGAGTTGCATACTGTTTAAATGCTTCAGTGAGTGTTCTAATGGCGGCTTCTCTGGATTTTTCAGGCAGGGGAACTTCAGATAGATCAATGTAGTCAACGCCAAGATAACCATCCCCTTCAGACAATTTAATAATTTTGCCTCTCTGACATCCTTCAAGCAGCGCTTTAACTGTTCCATCGGGCAATTTTAGAAGCTGAATAATCTTTGCTTCAGTACCCACCTGAAAAATATCATTTATATCAGGTTTTAAAATTTCAGGATCTTTCTGGCTTGTTAAAAAAATCTTTTTATCTGCTGCCATGGCATGGGACAAAGCCTTAATAGATTTATCCCTTCCCACAAACACAGATGTTGTAATGGATGGGAACAACACCATATCTCTTAAAGGCACCAGAGGAAGATGGTTTTTCTCTTCTTGTAAACCATTCTGGTTAAAGAGCTTGGGAATGTTAATCATTAATTTTTAAACTCTCTTGTTTCAGGCTTGTTTTTTCTTGGGCTGCTCATAAAGCAGTATCGGATTTTCATTGTTCAGTACTACCTCTTCACCGACAACACACTCCTGAACATTCTCTTTTGAAGGAATTTCAAACATTATATCCAGCATGGTTTCTTCCATAATAGCACGAAGACCCCTTGCCCCGGATTTTCTTTTTACTGCCTCTTTTGCCATGGCTTTGAGGGCTTCATCCGTAAACTGAAGTTTTACACCTTCAATTTTTAGCAATTCCCTATACTGTTTAACAAGAGCGTTCTTAGGTTCAGTTAGAATCTGCACCAATGATTGTTCATTAAGCTCACCTATGGATGTAATAATTGGCAGACGGCCCAGGAACTCAGGAATAAGACCAAATTTAATAAGATCTTCCGGCTTAAGCTGCTCAAGCAAATCACCTATATTCCTCTCTTTTTTACCAACAATATTTGCACCAAACCCCATGGATTTTTTGGTAATTCTTCTTTCAATTAACTTTTCAAGCCCTGTAAATGTTCCGCCACAGATAAAAAGAATATGAGAGGTATCAATCTTAACATAGTCCTGCTGGGGATGTTTTCGCCCCCCCTTTGGTGGAATACTTGCAACCGTGCCTTCAATAATTTTTAAAAGTGCCTGCTGGACACCCTCTCCTGAAACATCCCGGGTGATAGAAGGGTTATCGCCGCGCTGGGATATTTTATCAATCTCATCAATATAAATTATTCCCTTTTGCGCTTTCTCAATATCATAATCAGCATTCTGAACAAGGGACAAAATTATATTTTCAACATCCTCACCAACATAACCTGCTTCTGTTAATGCTGTGGCATCTGCCAGGGCAAATGGCACATCAAGAAATCTTGCAAGGGTTTGGGCGAGAAGTGTTTTCCCACATCCAGTAGGACCGATGATAAGGATATTACTCTTTTGAATTTCCACATCATCGTCTTTATCTGCCAGGGTTGAAGTCAAACGCTTATAATGATTGTAAACAGCCACAGCAAGAACTTTTTTGGCGCGATCCTGCTCAATAACATAAGAATCCAGCAAATCTTTTATCTGCATGGGCTTTAAAAAATCTTTCAGCCCACTCTCTTCAGCCTGCTTTTCCTTCTCTTCATCCTCAACAATTTCACCGCACAATTTTATGCATTCATTACAGATATAAACACTGGGACCTGCTATGAGTTTTTTAACCTCTTTTTGATTTTTACCGCAAAAGGAACAGAAAAAAGGCTCTTTGGTTTCATCTTTACTGGTCATACTTAAATTACTCCTTTGAAGAATCGTCTATTTCTTCTTCCAACTGGCTTCTATCGGCCACAACCTTGTCCACAATACCATACTCTAAAGATTCCTCGGCTGACATAAAATAATCTCGATCAGTATCCTTTGATATTTTTTCAATATTCTGACCTGTATGGAAAGATAAAATTTCGTTTAAAGTATCTTTCATTCTTAAAATCTCATTTGCCTGGATTTGAATATCAGTGGCCTGCCCCTGGGCACCTCCAAGCGGCTGGTGAATCAATATCCTGGAATTGGGCAGAGTAAACCTTTTACCCTTTGCACCTGCTGTGAGTAAAAGAGCTCCCATGCTTGCTGCCTGACCAATACACACTGTTGCAACATCAGGTTTTATATACTGCATGGTATCATAAATGGCAAGACCTGCTGTAACAACTCCTCCAGGAGAATTAATATAAAAACTTATATCTTTTTCAGGGTCTTCTGATTCCAGAAACAGAAGCTGGGCAACAATGACATTGGCAGTCTCATT
The DNA here is from genome assembly GCA_964196205.1 of uncultured Desulfobacula sp. Lineage (GTDB taxonomy): Bacteria > Desulfobacterota > Desulfobacteria > Desulfobacterales > Desulfobacteraceae > Desulfobacula. The sequence goes on along the minus strand of CAXMTQ010000003.1, from coordinate 732 downwards.
ATCAATGGCAGATCCAATAAAAATAATTCTATCTTTTAACAGGCGTGAATAGATATCATAGGCACGCTCTCCTCTGTTGCTTTGTTCTACAACCATTGGGATTAGTGGCACGGTTTTAACTCCTTATATTCTAATTTGCTTAAACTACTCTTCTTTTGTATCTGTATCATTTTTATCAGCAGCATCAGTAGTATCATCATCATCAGCAACCATCATCATCATCACCATCATCATCATCACCATCATCACCATCATCATCATCACCATCATCATCATCATCATCATCAACCATCATCATCATCACCATATCATCAATTGTCATCATCATCACCATCATCATCAACTATCATCATCATCAACAATCATCATTATCACCATCATTA
>CAXMTQ010000003.1:0-339 GCA_964196205.1 uncultured Desulfobacula sp. | reverse complement strand
TTTAACAGCATCTGGTTCAACTTCAGTAATACTGCCTTTCTCTATTATAATGTCTACTGCTTTTTTTTCAAGCTGTGTGTGTTTATAAAAATCAAGCTGTTTGGGATCCATATTGAAATAATTTTTTACTGAATCAACAGGAGCATTCATTCCCATTGCCATCTCTTCAAAGCTTTTTTCCAACTCTTCATCAGTAAGTTCAAGTTTTTCCTGGGAAATAATCTTATCAAGGATCAAATGCCTTCTGGCCTGTTTTTCTGCTACATCACGGTATTGTGTTTTAAGCATATCTTTGCTCAACCCTGCTTCTTCCAGGCTGGTATTATTTGCAGTAAAAGA
>CAXMTQ010000002.1:5152-30066 GCA_964196205.1 uncultured Desulfobacula sp. | reverse complement strand
AATATTTTCAAGGCATCTCATTTGAAAATTAAATATGATTTTAAAGCAAAATTCCACAAATGCACTATAAAATCGTATTAACAGCTGTTTTGGCTAATTCCATTAAAGACTGGGGAAAGATTCCTGCTGCAAGTATGGAGACAATAAAAAAGATGCCGAATATATATTTTGGAACCCCAAGTTTTATCGGGGGCAGATCTTCTTCGCAGTTGATATAAGCTGCTCTGACCATTTTAAGATAGTAATATGCTGCAATACCTGCATTTATGACTGCAAGTATGACAATTGCATACAGAGGTTTTGAGATTGCTGCTGTAAATATCATAAATTTGCCGAGAAAACCGATAGTAGGCGGCATACCGGCCATACCAAAGGCTGCTATTGCGAGCAGCAGGGCAAGGATGGGAGAGCGTTTATATAATCCTTTAAGGTCGTCGAGGCTTACGTTTTCGCCGTTTTCTGAAACATTATAAATCACATAGAACACTGCAAGGTTCATTAAAATATAGCCTGCAATATAGTAGATAGCAGCTTCATATCCAAGATTGTTGACGCAAAGAACTGCAATCATAACATATCCTGCATGGGCAATACTTGAATAGGCAAGAAGTCTTTTTATATCCTTTTGAACAAGGGCTGAAAGGTTGCCGATGGTCATGGAGAGTACTGCAAGGGTTCCAAGAATCCATGTTATTTGAGTTGTCTCAACACCTGCAAGAGCAACAAATCTGAGCAGAAGAGCAACCGCACCAACTTTTGGAAGAGTCGCAATAAAACCTGCTGTCTCATTGGCAGAGCCTTCATAAACATCCGGTGCCCAGAAATGCATGGGAAACATGGCAAGTTTATAGAAAAAGCTTGCAAGCATTAAGATGAGTCCGATGATCACAATTGCCTGGCCCTGAACAAGGTCGGGCAGTATTTTTACAAGTTCATCAAGGTATGTTGTATGTGCCACGCCAAATATGTAGCTCATGCCATACAGAGAAATGCCGGTTGCAATGGCACCGAACATGACATATTTAATTCCTGCTTCCATCTGCTTTTTATAGCCGTCCTGGTATCTGAAGGGAATTACCACATATAAGGCAAATGAGGAGATTTCAAGGCTTAGTACAATTGTAAGAAGCTCAACTGAGCTTGTTAAAAATACAAGGCCTGTAACACTCAGGGTTAAAAACATATAATATTCAGTGGCAAGCTCTTTTGTAATACCTTTTAAGCAGGTTTTTACACCGGATCCAAGGGCAACTACAATTAAAAAACCAAAGCTTAATATAATTTTAAAAATCTGGGAAAAAGCATCTATTTTATAAGCGTTAAAAAAGAGTAAACCAGAAGATTTATAGGAGGCAATACTTATAAAGAAAACAATTACAGCCATAATCAATGCCACTGTCTGCACCAAAGAGGTTTTTGGCTTTGAAAGTGACATGATAAAGAAAATAAGTGCCATTAATATCAATGCAAGTTCTGGTAAAAATATAGACATCTCTTTTTATCCCTTAAATCAACTTCTATTTTAAAACCAGCAGTCTGGTTTTGTTTTTTTCCAATTTAAACTCAGCGCTGTTATGCTCTTTTGTTTCATGCCCCTCTTGACCATTATGCTTTTCTTGATCATAATGTTTATCATCTGGTGCAGAGTGTTGTTTTGCCTTTTCCACATGCTCAACAAGGTGAGCCACGCTTTTGTCCATTACATTTAAAACAGGTTTTGGGTTCAGGCCAATCCAGAATACAAAAAACAGTAAAAAGGAGAGGGTTACAATTTCACGCATGTTCATATCTGTAAGGGTATGACTTCCCTCTTCATCAGGGTGCGCATGCCCGTCGGAATCAGCCCATACCATTTTCTGTACAAGTCTTAACATATATGCAGCAGCAAGTATTGCACCTATGATTGCAGCAACTCCGGCAACTTTACATTGTTGAAAGGTTGCCAGAAGGACAAGAAATTCACCCACAAAACCGTTTGTTCCAGGAAAACCAAATGATGCAAGAGAAAAAATCACCAGAAAAGTAACATATATGGGCATTTTCATTCCCAAAGCTGAGTTGACTGAAAGTTCTCGTGAGTGTGTTCGCTCGTAAATTATGCCTATTAAGATAAACAAAGCCCCGGTTGTTATGCCATGGTTGAGCATCTGCATTATTGCACCCTTTATTCCAGTATCACTTAACAAAAAGATACCAAGGGTTACAAAACCCATGTGACCAACACTTGAATAGGCAACAAGTTTTTTTATATCAGACTGTCCAAGGGCAAGATAGCCGCCGATTACAATGGAGACAGCGGAAAAGAAAATCAGGTACGGCACACAGGATATGGTAGCATTGGGCAGCATGGTAAGGCAGAACCTTAAAAAGCCGTATCCGCCCATTTTAAGGAGCACACTTGCAAGTATTACACTTCCTGCAACCGGCGCTTCAACATGAGCAGCAGGAAGCCATGTATGAAATGGGAACATAGGGATTTTAATTGCAAAGGCCAGGGTAAATGCCATGAAAATCCACATCTGGAAGCTGAAGGAATATTCATGTATCATAAGTTCCGGTATAAAAAATGTTCCTGTTTTAATATAGAGGGCTGCAATGGATATGAGCAGGAATACTGAGCCAAGAAGTGTGTAAAGAAAGAATTTTATTGATGCATAATCTTTTCTTTCACCGCCCCATACTGCAATTAAAAGAAACATTGGAACAAGCATGGCTTCCCAGAATATGAAAAACAGGACCATGTTCAAACTGACAAAAACTCCTATCATGAATGCTTCCATGAGAAGAATTACAGCCATGAATTCTCTGAATCTGGTTTGAATATATGTCCAGGAGCAGAGCACGCAAAGCGGCATAACAAGGGTTGTCAGAAGCACAAGAAGCACACTTATACCGTCAACTCCAAGAACATAGCTTAAATCAAGGAAGGGGAACCAGTCGCTCTTTTCTGCATACTGATATTTTGCTGTATTATAATCCCAGTTGAAAAACAGGGGCAGGGATAATGCTGCAGTGGCAATTGTTATAATAAGTGTCCATAGTTTGATAGTATTGTCATTTTTCATAAAAAAGATAACAATGGCTCCAAGGAACGGAACAAGCAGTAAAACAGATAAGATTGGATAGCTTAATGTATTGAGTATTAAATATTCTTCCATGGGTTTATAAATCTAACTACCTCTCTTAAAAATTAAATATAACAGCTATTAAAACAATAAATATCATGGCAACGGCAAAGCCGATATACTGCTGAATTTTTCCAGTTTCAATGTGACGGATCTGATCACCTCCATTAACAACGGATTTTGCGGAGCCGTCAATAACCCAGTCAATGCCCTCTTTATCAAACCATGAAAACATTTTTGCAGTGGCCATGGTAAATGCAAGGCCGATACTCTTCCATACATTGTCGGTAAAATTATTAACTGCGGCTACAGGTTTCAAGGCAAGCCACATGAAAACCCGGGCACCTTTTCTGTAAAACCAGTCAAGGTCAAGGCACATATAAGGTTTGGGTGTAAGGTATTTACGAAGAAGAAAAAAACCAAAACCAGTAAATCCCAGTATCTGAAATGTTTCAGAGAGATGATATGAAGTATATGGATGATAATCTACAGCATTGGGAAGCATTGCATAGAGCCAGTCATATCCGAAATATCCGAAAATACCGTTTTTAAATCCAAGAACTATGCAGAAAAAAGCTGCCATGAGCATGCCAAGGTTCATATTCCATGGTGCATCCTTGCATTCAATATCTGATTTATCTTTGCCTCCAAACCATATAAAATAGGGCAGTTTAATTCCAACGGAGAGAAAGGTTCCAACAGCTGCAAGGGTGAGAAGAATCATGATGCCAATCTGGTGATGTTCGCCTGCTGCTGCAATTATCATGGATTTGCTTATAAATCCGCTTGTAAGGGGAAATCCTGATATTGCAATTCCACCTATTACAGTGAAGACAAGTGCCCATGGCATTTTAGCGTAAAGCCCTCCAAGTTCAGTTAGACGGCTTCTGCCTGTCATTTCAAGGACTGCTCCAACTCCCATGAAAAGCAGAGCTTTATAAAGAATATGAGCATAGGCGTGGGCGCATGCCCCATTAACTGCCATTGCAGTTCCAATTCCTATTCCGCAGACCATATATCCGACCTGACTTACAATATGATAGGCAAGAATTCTTCTTGCATCAGACTCCACAATGGCGTATCCGACTCCGTAAAGTGTCATGATGGCACCCATGACAGCGAGAACTTCATATCCTGCAAATCCCCTTGCAAGAACATAAACTGCTGTCTTGGTTGTAAAGGCACACATGAAAACAGCGCCTGTTACAGTTGCTTCCGGATAAGCATCGGGAAGCCATGCATGTATTGGGGGAACTGCTGCATTTAACATGAAACCGATCATTATAAGGTAGTCTGCTGTTGTGACACCATTTGCTGCAATATGTTCAAAGACCATGCCTTCCATACCAACATTTTTATAGCGCAGAAAGATTCCAGCAAGAAGAACTAATCCACCTGCTGTATGCACAAGAAGATACCTGAAACCGGCTTCAATTGATTTTTTCTTTTTTCTATACCAGATAAGAAATGTTGAAGCAAAAGCCATGAGTTCCCAGAAGACAAAAAGCGTAAGATAATCACCACAAAGGGTTACTCCAAGAGAACCTGCAACATAGAGCCATCCTGCAATATGCTGTCCGCTCTCATTTACATGGAGCCCGTAAATAGAGCCTATTAAAGCCATTATTGTGAATATATTTAAAAATATGAGAGTCAGTTTATCAACTCTGCCGAAAATCAGATCAAAGCCAAGATAGTTTACAAGACCGAAACTTTCCGGCAAAGCCATATTGACCTGAATAATTGCAAGAACAGGAACTACAACTAATATGACCTTTTGCAGGCTTATATGAACTCTTTTAACAAGGGGCAGCAGTATGGCGCCAATAATAAAAAACGTTGCCGGATGCATAAATATTGAACTATTTATCATAATAATTATCATCCTTTTTAAGCCAGTTTTTATAAAGACCTTTACAGACCACGCTCATTACAAGGCAGCCAAAACCTCCGAACATTGCCCAGAAACCTATTATACTGTCTCCCCAGAAATGAGGCTCATGCCTTGTGGCAAACACATCAAAAACAATGGTGAAAATTAAAAATCCGAAAAATATAAACTTCAGCCCGGAAGAGTTGTTCCTTAAATATGTAATAATCTGACCCATTTAAGACCCCGTTACTTTTTCAAGAATATTTGCAAAAAAGCTTGTGTCAACTACACCTATAATGTTTAAAAACAAATCTGGATAAAAACCAAATGCCACGGAGAAAAAACCGGTAATAACAAGTGGTATAACCATGAACATGATCAAAGGACTTTTTTCAAGATTACTGGTTTGATCTTTCTCTTCTTCAGGAGGTTTTCCATAGTATGCCTGGATAACGATTGGAATAAAATATCCTGCATTTAAAAGACTTGAAACAAGAAGCACTGTAAGAATGATCCAGTTGTGAATATCCATGGCACCTATGGCAAGATACCATTTTGAAACAAATCCGCTCACAGGAGGGACTCCAATCATGCTTAAAGATGCAAGGGCAAATGCTGCCATTGTAAGGGGCATCCTTTTGGCAAGCCCGCCCATCTCCCTGATATCTTTTTTACCCGAAGCAACCATGATGGCTCCGGCACAGAAAAAGAGAGTGATTTTTGCAAATGCATGGTTTGTAATATGGATGATGCCGCCTGTAACACCCATGGGAGTTACCAGAGCTGCACCAAGAATAATATATGAAAGCTGGCTGACTGTGGAATAGGCAAGTCTTGCCTTAAGATTTGTTTTTGTAAGTGCTATGACAGAAGCTGTCAGTATTGTAATAGAGACAAAATAGGCTGTAAATATCCCAAGACCTGTGCTTGATAAAAGATCTGTTCCAAAGACTGAAAGCATGACACGTACAGTTGAGAACACACCAACTTTTACAACAACAACTGCATGTAAAAGCGCACTGACCGGGGTCGGAGCAACCATGGCAGACGGAAGCCAGTTATGAAGAGGCATGATCCCTGATTTTGCAAATCCAAACAGAAACATCAGGTAAATCACAATTACAAGGGGCTTGCTGGCTCCTGCCGGGAAAATTCCATCCATGATACCTGTGGCACTGAAATCCAGAGTTCCGCACTGCATATACAAAAGCACCATTCCTGTTAAGAGAAATGCCTTTGATGTAAAGAAGAGATAAACTATATATTTTTTACCGCCTTCATAGCCTTCTTCATCCTGGTGATGCATGACAAGGGGATATGTTGCAATGGAGACTATTTCATAAAAAAGGTAGAGAGTAAAAAGATTGCCTGCAAAGGCAGCTCCCATGGCACCGCCAACTGATATGGCATAACAGACATAAAATCTTGTCTGGGCGTGTTCATCAAGCCCTCGCATATATCCCACACAGTAAAATGCAGCAAGTATCCATAGAAAGGATGAAGTGCCGGCAAATAGCAGTCCCATGCCGTCAAGGCGGAATGTTATGCTTACTCCTGGAAGTATTGTAAAAAATGTGTGTTCAGGATGACCTCCTGCAAGAATCTGGGGCAGGAGATTTAAGACAGACAAAAATGTAAGTGTAGCACCGATTACAGCCCATGATTCCCTCAGATTGGGTTTTTTCCCGGAAATCATTATCAATAATGCCGTGACCATTGGAATAGCAGTTGTTAAAAAAATCATGCCGGATGTATCTGAAAAATTCATAAAATATTAACCTATTAGTTCCTTAAGGCTTTCAGGATCACTTGTTTTATATTTTCTATATACAGCAAGTATAAAACTTACCACTATTGCAGCTTCTGCTGCTGCTATTCCCATGATAAACAGCGTTATTATCTGCCCCACAGCAGGATCAGGAGCTGTAAATTTGTTGAATGCCATAAAATTAAGGCCTGCCCCATTCAGTATCAGCTCTGTTGATACAAGCATGCCGATAAAGGTTTTATGTCTTATCATTCCATAGAGACCCATGGCAAAAAGAAATGCTGCAAGAATAAGATAAATGTTGAGATTATTACTTAAGATTATCAAAGTCCTTCCTCCCTTCCGCCTTTTGCAAGAATTATGGCACCTACAATGGCAATGAGCAGAACAACAGAGATAAGTTCAAAGGCAAGACAGTACTTTAAAAGCAGATTCTCTCCTATCCATTCAATGGAGAAATCTCCAACTGTTGCTGCTGAAGCTTCCCAGGAAGTTTTTCCAAATATAGTGATAACAAGTCCCAAACCTGCAATACCGGAAGCAACTATACCAAGAAGTGTATTTCTGCCAATATCATTTTTTTGGGCACTCTCATTGGGTGTAAACCCGACCATAATACCAAATACCAGTACTATACAGACAGCTCCTACATAAATCATGATCTGCATTAATGAGAGGAACATGCTTCCAAGATAAAAATAGAGGCCTGCAACTCCAAGAAGGCATACAGCAAGCCCGAGAACCGAATGCATTAAAATTTTTGCATTAACTGCGAGCAGGGCTCCTATTATTGTAAGCAATATAAACGCCACAAACATTATCTGGGCAATAATCTGGTAATAATCTATCATTTTGCTATCTCCACAAAATGCCAATTTTCCCAATTTCGGCGTTGGAAAAAACCAATTTTATAAAAGCGGGTAATCCTCGAAATACTTTGTGTATGCCTGTGGTTAAAATTTTTTACCGCCTTGAACTTGAAAAAATTCATCATTTTGTATCATCCTGTTGAACTCGTTTAAGTAGATCAAAATTAAAAGCTTCTCTGCTAAAGGCCGCAAGCTCATATTCATCGGAAAAATCAATTGCGCTGGCTGGACATGATTCAACACAAAGACCGCAAAGGCTGCACTTTGAAAAATCAAGAGTGAATATTTTTAAAACCTTGCCTTTAACACCCTCCTGTTTCTCTCCTTTCACAACGATACAGCTACAGGGGCAGTTTCTTGCACAAAGACCGCAGGAAATGCATCTATGCAAACCATTTTTTGATTCAGAGTCCTTAATAAGATCAATATGCCCTCTCATATTGGGGCTGATATCAATTTTTTCTCTTGGATACTGAACCGTAACAACAGGAGAGGTTAATGCCTTGAAAGTTACTCCAAGTCCAACAAGAAGACTTTTACCGCCTGTAAATATTTCGCTGAAATAGTGGTTCATATTATCTTCACTATAAATGCTGTAATTAAAAGATTAATTAGAGAAAACGGAATCAAATATTTCCATGAAAGATTCATCAACTGATCAAAACGTACCCTTGGATATGTCCATCTCACCCATATCATAATGAGCATTAAAATAAACACTTTGAGTAAAAACCAGAAAACTCCCAGGATTGGTCCGCTGTAAAAATCCAGTCCAAAGGGCCCGTTCCACCCTCCAAGAAACATAATTGTTGCAACAGAGCTCATGATAAAAAGGTTGCCATATTCTGCTATGGCAAAAAGACCAAAGGAGAATCCGCCGTATTCAGTAAAATAACCTGCAGTAAGTTCACTTTCAGCTTCAGGCAGGTCAAAGGGAAGTCTGTTTGTTTCAGCACACCCGGCAATAAGAAATATTATAAAGGCAACAGGCTGGCACATCCAGAAGGATAGAAGCCCACTTTGATATTCCACAATTTCTTTGAAGTTAAACGAAGTTGTCACAAGAACAACAGCAAGCAGGGATAGTAAAATTGGTATTTCATAGGCAACGTTCTGGGCAACCGAGCGCAAAGAACCGAACAGAGAGTATTTATTGTTTGAACTCCATCCTGCTATTAAAATTGCAAATACATTGAGTGAGCCCATGGCAAGAAGATAAATAAGGCCGATGTTAAGATCCATTGCATAAAAAGATTCACTGAATGGAATTACAGCAAAAGCCATGGCAACCGGTGTAAAACACAACAATGGAGCCATTCTGAATAAAAACGAATTTGCCTCTCTTGGTACAATAAGCTGCTTTGCAAGAAGTTTTACACCATCAAGAAACATCTGCATCCAGCCCTGGACACCGACTTCCATGGGTCCCCAGCGGCGCTGAATCCTTCCACATATCTTTCTTTCAAGATATCCCATGACAATTGCGTTAAGCATAACTATTGCTATTATCAGTAAAAAGGATATCAGCATTCTGACAAGAGAGTATTTTGCAATTATATCAACAATAAAATCCATAATTTTACCTGTCAATTTCCGGAATTATAAGATCAAGACTTCCCATTGCCGAGACAAGATCCGCGATAAGAGTACCTTTGCATAACTCTTCCAGGAGACTTAAATTGGAATAGGATGGCACTCTGATTTTAAGTTTATATGGCATATTGGTTCCATCGCCAACAAGATAATAAGTTAACATTCCCCTTGCAGCTTCAACTGAGAAACTGCAGTCTCCTGGCTGCAGTTTAATCCTTTTGACTTTTGCCATAACAGGACCATCGGGCAGTTTATCAAGAGCCTGCTCGATTATGCGAAGGCTCTGCTCAAGTTCAAGCATTCTTACCATATAGCGGTCAAAGGCATCACCATTTTCCCCTGTGGGTATATCAAAATCAAATTCAGGATAAACTGAGTAGGGTTCATTTTTCCTTATATCAAACCCGAGCCCTGAACCTCTTAATACAGGTCCTGTTGCCCCATATCTTCTTGCCATTTCAACAGGTATTATTCCAACATCTTTGGTACGCTTCTGGAAAATAATATTTCCTGTAACAAGCCTGTCATACATATCAAAACGGGAGCGAATGGTTTTAATGAGAGCTCTTGTTCTTTTTATGAACAGATCATCAATATCTTTAGAAACACCGCCGACTCTGTGGTGGCAATATGTAAGTCTTGAACCTGTGATATCTTCCAGGGCATCAAGGATATCTTCCCTGTCATCAAACATATATAAAATAGGGGTAAAAGCACCAAGATCAATTACATAGGCACCCACTCCAAGGAAATGACTTGCTATTCTGTTAAGCTCAACAGTTATAACCCTTATATATTCGGCTCTTTCAGGAACTTCAATACCAGCCATTCTTTCAATTAATGCACAATAGCCATGATTGTATGCTATTGCACCGCCATAATCTATTCTTCCGGTATTTGGATAAAACCCAGACCAGGGGCGGCACTCTGCCATTTTTTCATGCATGCGGTGTCCATAGCCCAGGATTGGGTCTATGCCCATTGCATATTCGCCATCCATCTCCAGGACAATACGAAGAACACCATGGGTACATGGATGCTGGGGGCCCATGTTAAGCAGGAACCTGTGTTTTTCATCAGGGTCCTGTATTGTACTGAATCTTGTTGTAAGTGTTCCCATCAGCTTGACTCCGCAGGTTTATCGTCTTGTTTGTCTTCAGATTTAACTTCAGGTTTTGCTTTCTTCTCTTCTGTTTTAACTGCTGCTTTCTTTTTTACAGATTTGGCAGGTTTATCCTGTGACTCTTCACTCCTTGTAATTTTTTCAAGACTTTTAAGTTGTTTCTCTTTTTTGAGCAGAGGGTTGAGATCAGCATCCTCTTCATCAAGGATAAGAACCCTTAAATCAGGATGATCTGTAAATTTAAGCCCGTAAAAATCATGGGTTTCACGTTCATGCCAGTTTGCACCATGAAAAATATCACAAATAGTCTGGATTGTACCGTCTTTAGTAACTGCTTTGGCATTAACATGGCAGGATTCTTCAAAGTGTCCAAACTGGTAAACAGCCTGAAAACCTGATTCAATATGAACTGCAGTGACAAAATCAAGATAAAACTCTTTTTCAAGCATGATTTTTACAAAATCTCTTACCTGATCCTTGTTTAACAATACTTCAACATGATATCCCTGTTTTTTATAATCAGCTTCAACAGCCTTTATTTCAACAGCATTTAGTGTTTTAACTAATTCAGTTGAAAAACTCATTATGATTTAATCTCCGGGTTTTCAGGCATTTTGCGCTGGGGCCATGGATAGCGCCCACCTGTAATTTTTTCCTGCAGCTTGAGTATCCCGTCTATAAGGGCTTCCGGCCTTGGAGGGCATCCTGGAATATAGACATCAACCGGAATGAGTTTATCAACACCTTCAATTACATTATAATTTTCTTCAACAGCAAAGGGTCCGCCGGATATGGAGCAATTGCCCATGGCAATTACCCATTTGGGTGATGGCATCTGCTCATAAAGAGTTATAACTGCCGGCGCCATTTTTTTATTTACTGTTCCGGAAATTATTAAAAGATCGCACTGCCTTGCAGATGGTCGAAAAACTTCAGCTCCATATCTTGAAATATCAATTCTTGCCATACCGGTTGCCATCATTTCAATTGCACAGCAGGCAAGCCCGAATGTCATGGGCCACAAAGAATTTGCCTGGCAGATTTTAAGCACTTTATCTGTCAACAGCAACTGGCTGAGCATAGCACCTTCATGCTCAATTGCACCTTGCTCAAATTCTGTTTTTAACCCTGCAGCAAAAGCATCAATGGGTTTTATTTGACTCTTCACTGGTTTTACTTGACTGTTTTTCTCTCCCACTTAAAGACTCCTTTAACCCATGCATAAATTATTGCAAGGGATAAGATACCAATGAAAATAAAAATTTCACTTATTCCTCTTACAGCACCTATTTTATCTGTGTTATAAATTGTTCCAACAGGGAAAAGATAGAGAACATCAACAGCAAATGCCAGGAAAATCAGTGCATATAAATAGTAGGAAATTCCAAAGCGGTAATCCCACATCTGTTTAAAGGGATCAACTCCACACTCGTAAGGCTGAAACGATTTTTGATATTCAATGGTTTTTGGACGAATGAAATATGAAATAACAAAAGGGATAAACACTGTGATACATCCTCCTGCCAGGAACAGAAGAATATACATAAAATTTATAAGGTCACTCTCGTTCATAAAATCTCCCTGAATTACAAAAACATCTGTTTTGATTTTCCAGTGCGTTTTGTTTTACCAGATAACAAAAAAAAATGTCAAGTGCAGAAAACAAAATGTGTTAACAAAATGTCAAATGCAGAAAACAAAAATTAAAAAAATTATTATTTTTACCTGTGATATAATAATTGAACCAAGATTTTTGTTACGCTCTTTTGTTTGACAAAATATAGTGTTCAATGCTATTGTAACACCCATGATAAAAGGAAGCATTGTAGAATATATAGACCAGCAGAAAATCATTGCTGCTGTAGTATTACAGGAAAAAAAAGGCAAGCTCGGGCTGCTTAATGAGAACAATCGTGAGGTTAATTTTTCTGAAAAACGATTATCTCATATTTCCCGGACATGTATTGATACATCCCTTGCAAGGCAATCCATTGTAAATCAGTTAAAACAGCGTGCAAAGGATCGGGATAATCTTGCAAAAACAATTAATATCATTGAATTATGGGAAATTTTTCACGAAGAACCTGAAGAAATTGATATTTCTGCCATGACTCTGTTCTGTTTTGACCCTCCTTTACATTCTGATCATGAAGCTGCTGTTATCCGTGCCTTTTTCAGTGACAAATTATATTTCAAATTTAGCAAAATGATCTTCCTTCCTTATACTCTTGAACAGGTTGAAGAAAAAAGACGGCAGATTAAAAGGGCAGAGAAACAAGAGAGACAGATCCAGAAAGGATCTGCCTGGATTAATGATGTCTTGAACAATGAAAACGGCAGCAGTATATCTGCGGACCAGGATATCATAAATATACTCAAATCCTATTATCTGTTTAATAATGATTCTGATTACAAAATCATTGCCAGGAGCATCCTTAAAAAATCCCCTCTTAATTCTGCTGAACAATTGTTTAATGTATTTGTAAAAGCCGGCATCTGGGAGCAAAATGAGAATATCAATATTTTATCTTTGCAGATTCCCACATTTTTTTCTAAAGAAGTACTGGAACAGGAAAAACGACTTGCGGACACCCCGATCAATTTTTTTGATGACCCTCTAAGAAAAGATCTTACTAATATTCCTTTAATCACCATTGACGGACAGTCCACACTTGATTTTGATGATGCCATAAGCCTTGAAAAGACAGAAACCGGCTATACCCTTGGAATTCATATCATTGATGTTGATGCATATATTAAACATGATGACCCAATAGATATTGCCGCACGGGATCGTGCAAGCTCCATTTACATGCCCGATGACAAGCTGCCCATGATACCTCCCAATTTGTCAGAAAATCTTTGCAGCCTTAAAGAGAATGCAATACGACCAGGTATCAGCACCATGGTAAAAACGAACCGATTTTTTGAAATTCAGGATTTTAAAATTATTCCCTCTGTTATCAAGGTTCACAAGCAGATGAGCTATGCTGAAGCAAACCTGCTCAACGGCATGGATGATCCAATTACAACTCTTTATAAAATTGCTACACAGCTCAGGGACAAGAGACTTAAGGCAGGCGCTGTTCAAATAACACTTCCTGAAGTCAATGTATGGGTAGAAGCTAACCAGGAAATTGGATATTCAAAAATTGACAGGGAAAATCCCTCACGCATGCTGATCTCTGAAATGATGATCCTTGCCAATACTCTCATGGCAAAATTTCTTGCCGACAATGATATGCCTGCTGTTTTCAGATCCCAGACCGAGCCATCCAAAAGACTTTTTAAAGGTATTGAGACATCTTTGATCTTAAATTTCATGCAGAGAAAACATTTAAGCCGCGCCGTCATCGGCACAAAACCACAGGCCCACTCAGGCCTTGGTGTTAAAGCTTATGCCACAGCAACATCTCCCATCAGAAGGTATCATGATCTTTTAACACAGCGACAGATTAAGGCAGTGCTTGGATATGGCAATGCTTATTCTAAAGATGAACTTGACTATATTCTCCAGTCTGTCTCCATAAATATTGCCAATGCCGGCAGGGTACAGGCTTTGCGAAAACGATACTGGATTACCAAGCACCTGGAATCCATGAGAGGCAGTACCTATGAAGCACTGGTGCTTGACAGCTACAGGGATCATTATAATATACTGATCAAGGAATTCATGCTTGAAGCAAAACTTCCCACCGGCGGTATCAAGCCGAAAAGCGGAGATATTATCCAGGTAACTATCCAGCATGCTGATGCAAGAAGAGAGCAGCTGTCACTGTTTGCCTGAAAAATATTTATCTGTTTTTTCTTTTGCAGTGTTTTTTTAAAGAGTTGTTAATGTCCTTAATGCGTTTTTGCATGTACAGATAAATTTATATTGAGGTTTTTATGAAAGAACAAGCTTACATATTAACAATGCTTGTCGCGAACAAACCAGCAGTAACTGCAAGGGTCACAGGTCTGTTTTCAGGACGCGGTTATAATATTCAAAGCATTTGCGGCGCACCCACCCATGACCCGGAAATCTCCAGAATTACAATCAAAACTATTGCAACACAAAAAACAATTAAAGACATAATGAAACAGTTAGAACGTCTTATTGATGTTATCAAACTTCGGGATATGACCTATGATGATGCTGTTAAAAGAGAAATGGCTCTAATAAGTGTTGCTGCCACCAATGACAACAGAACTGAAATAATTCAGACAATTAATATCTTTAATGCAAAGATTATAAATGCAGGAAAGGATTCATATATTATTGAAGTCACTGGAAATGAACAAAAAGTAGATGCATTGATATCTATATTGGAGCCGATAGGAATAAAAAAACTAACCAGATCCGGCATCCTTACCCTTAAACGGGAACTGGATGAAACTCATAGATAACACCTTTTCCCTCAGATAAAACTAACCGAAAATCAGAACTAATGCTTAAAACTTCTTTGACCTGTATAAACCATGGCGGCATCATTTTCATTACACGCTTCAATACTCTGATAGTCGTTTAAAGAACCCCCTGGCTGCACCACTGATTTGACACCCTGAGATAACCCGACATCAATGCCATCCCTGAAAGGAAAGAATGCATCAGATACCATGGCAGATCCAATAAGACCGCCTTTTACCTTTGCAACATCATTTTTGATTTCATCTCTTTTGTCTTTATCTTGAAGATCAGCAAAACCAGTATCATATCTTTCAAAACAATACCGGTCACAAAGCTTTCTATAGGCTTTATCCACAGCAATTTCTGCCACCCCTACCCTGTCCTGCTCACCTGTTCCAATCCCTATGGTAACATTGTTTTTTACATAAATCACAGAATTGGATGTAATGCCTGATTCCACAAGCCATCCAAAGAGCATGTCTTCATACTCCTGTTCAGTTGGTTCACGATTAATCTTATAAGTTTTCCCTTTATAATCAGTTGATGCTGTAATCAGATCCTTTGCTGACAAAGTTTGTGGAACAAATGACCACTGGGTAACCATGCCTCCGTCCATCAGGGTTTTAAAATCAATAACTCTTTCACCAATAAAACTTTGAAGTTTGTCAATTGCATTAATTCTTATTACTCGCAGGTTTTTTCTTGCTCCAAGAATATCCATGACTCCATCTTCAAATTCCGGAGCCACAACAACCTCTGCATACTGAGCTGCTATTGCCTGGGCAGTTGCTCTGTCAACAGCTTTATTCAAGGCGATACAACCGCCAAAAGCTGCCACCCGGTCTGCCATATAAGCTTTTTTATAAGCTTGTTCAAGGCTTTGCGCTCTTGCTGCTCCGCAGGGATTATTGTGTTTGACAATTACTGCACATGGAGTATCAGTAAAATATCTTAAAATATTCAAAGCATTGTCAGCATCAGTCAAATTGGTCTTGCCTGGATGTTTGCCTGACTGCAAAAGTTCAATATCAGAAACAAGATATCTGCCGGGAGTAATGGTTTTTGCATCCCCAAGTGCAAGATTTCCGTTTACAAGCTTGTAGAGCGCTGCTTCCTGTCCTGGATTTTCTCCATATCTCAATCCTTTATTTACTCCATCAATCACCCAGGACACCTTTTCATAAAAAAGAGTCTGCCTGTTTTTCCCATCAACAAAACTGACTTCAAGGTTAGGAGTAAAATGATCATCCATAATTGTTTTGTACATCTCTTTTAGATCTTTGGACATGGGCTACTCTCCTGATTTATAGCATGATTGAACTTCATTAACTGATCTTGCACCAAGGTAATCGGCAATGTTTTTGTCATATAAAGCTGTATGAGCAAAGGCTTTTTGGGATAGAGCAAATCTATCCTCAATGGATAACGATCCGTTATTTACCTTAAGTTTTTCTAAAATTTCACTGTATGACCCAGGATCAACAACCGATGCCACACGAATAAAATTCTTGGCTGATGCCCGGATCATGGTTGGCCCGCCTATATCAATGTTGCCTCTGGCATCTTCCACGGTTACACCCTGTTTTGCAATGGTCTGACTGAAAGGGTATAAATTAACAACAACCATATCAATGGCGAGGGCATTTGTCCGTTGCAGATCATCCTGATGGGCATCATTATAGGTTTCTGTTAAAAGTCCGAGATAAATTTTAAAATCAAGGGTTTTAACAAGCCCTCCCTGGGTTTCCGGCTGTCCTGTATAATCAGACACCTTTTTCAGACAACTCTCTGCCTTACTCTCCAGGATTTCTTTAATTTTACCATATGTCCCTCCAGTTGAAAGAATCAAAATATCCGGGTTCATTTCTACCAACCCCGGAACAAATGTATCCAACCCTGATTTATCAGATACACTCATCAAAACGGTTCTGATTTTCACATTGTTATCAATTTTTCCAACCACATTTTTACCCATGTTTTTTTCCTTTCTCCATATATCTGTGACTTCATTATTATTATAAAATTTAATTTATCACCATACTATACAACTTTAAACAAGACAAATTATTTATAAAATCTGAATATTTGTCCCCACCCCAAATCATATTATTTATACGTCATAACACATAATTAATCTGTATACTTTTTTATTGACACTACAAGAGGCTTAACTATATATTTTCAAAAGACTATGATAATCAAAGACATTACCATAAGACATATAAGAATTGTTACATAGAGAAAGTGAGGCAATATGAAAAAAGCACTGATTGTAATTGATTTACAAAACGATTATTTTGGCGGCGGCAATATGGAGTTGGTTAATATTGATGCTGCATTAAAAAAGACTAACCAATTAATCAAATTTGCTCGACAGCAAGGATACAAAATTTTTATTATTCAACATTTTGCGGAAAAAGGGGCATCGTTTTTTGCTCCGGACACGGAAGGTGTAGAGATAAATAAAGACTTAGATATTCAAGGTGGGATCATTATCAGTAAAAATTATCCAAATAGCTTTCGAGGAACAAAATTATCTGAAGAATTACAGGCAAATAACATTGAAAATATAATTGTTTGTGGAGCTATGTCACACATGTGTATTGACACAACCGTAAGAGCAGGATTTGATCTTGGCTATAAAATAGAATTGGCGAGTGATGCTTGTGCTACCAGAGATTTGCAGTTTAAAAATAAAATTATTAAAGCAAAAGATGTTCACAATAGTTTTATGAGTGCATTGGGTAGTGCTTTTTGTACAGTTAAAGATACTAATGAAATAACAATTATATAACCTGGTGCTTCAGGTGGCAGCCAGGGTCTGAAATATTTTGGCGGTTGTGGTAAAATTGAAATATTTGTATTTTAATATAAAATCGCTATTTCCCGGTAAATTTTCTTACCCATACCACTTTCATCGAAATGCTGAAGAACTTTTTGTGATTTTAAAAGGAGAAGGTACATTAATCCATGAATGAAATAGCACTTGCCCTGATGCCAATCCTGGCAGTCATACTATTGGGGTTTTCCCTTAAGCAGATAAAATTTATACAGGAAAACGCCTGGAGTGGTCTTGAAAAACTCACTTATTATATCCTGTTTCCTGCCCTGCTTATCCGTGTTCTGGGAAATCAGACACTAACGGGTACACCATGGAAATCTATGCTGGTAGTAGTTATTGCTACCTTGATAATTGCAGCAACCATACTCATTTCATGGCATCGCATAAGTAACAGTGTATCTGGAGCAACCTTCACATCCATTTTCCAGGGGGGAATACGTTTTAATGCCTACATAACACTGGCAGTTGCCCAGGCGTTTTTTGGCCAGGAAGGACTTCTCCTGAGTACCGTGACATGTGGTTTTATGATTGTCGTGATTAATTTTCTATGTATTTCTAGTTTTTCTGTCTGGGGAGAATCAGCAGGCAATGGTATAAAACCATTTATAAAAGAGATTATTCGTAATCCTCTGCTCATCAGCTGCGGTGTTGGCTGGTTTTTAAGTGCAGGTAATATTGAATTGTTTGGGGTTATAGATAACATCCTTGAGATAACAGGCAGAGCAGCCCTTCCTTTCGGGCTTCTTGCCGTTGGAGCAGCCTTGAACCTGAGAGCCATTCATGGACACATCAAAGCCATTATAATTTCCTCAATAGTCCAATTTGGTTTAAAGCCTCTGACTGCCGCCTGCCTCATTTCCTTTACAGAATTGACAGGAACTGCAGCTGGAGTTCTTTTTATCGCTCTGATGACTCCAACTGCCCCTTCAGGTTATATCCTTGCCAAACAATTGGGAGGTGACACAGAGGCTATATCCTCCATTATCACCTTTCAGATAATATTGGCATTTTTTCTTATGCCACTCATTGCCATGCTGACCATTGGGTAGTTTGAAGGAATAAAGACAAATTAAATATGTGGTTTAATATGTCTTGCAAATTTAATCCCATTGTTATATCAATTTGTGTGTTTTATGACTATTAAAATAACAAAAATTTATATTAAATATAGTTGTTTCTAAGTGTAAATTAATGGAGGTTTGAAACATGTCCGAACAGAAGATTACAATTAACGGCAGTCTGCTTGAGTTTGAACCCGGACAGACAATCCTTGAAGTAGCTGAAGAAAATAACATTGATATCCCAAAACTCTGCTATCTCAAAGGGGCTAAGCCTACAGGGGCCTGTCGTATGTGCCTTGTGGAAATTGATGGATGGTGGGGACTTTCAGCATCATGTGTCACTCCTGCTGCTGATGGCCTTGTTGTACATACCGAATCTCAAAAAGTTATTGCATCCCGTAGAAACACTTTGGAACTTTTAATGGCATCGGGAAACCACAATTGTGCAATAGGAACTCCAGGCGACTCCAACTGGGAAGAATTCCAGGAAAACACCAATGAATATGAAAAAGGAACAGACCTCTGCCCTGCATGGGGAGACTGTATGCTCCAGACTTATGCATACAGGTACCAGGTAAAGGGAGACATGTTTGCTAAAGCTGAATGTCCCTAC
Source organism: uncultured Desulfobacula sp. (assembly GCA_964196205.1). Taxonomy (GTDB): domain Bacteria; phylum Desulfobacterota; class Desulfobacteria; order Desulfobacterales; family Desulfobacteraceae; genus Desulfobacula. Next base: position 10,809 of record CAXMTQ010000002.1, on the reverse strand, counting down.
CCTCTTGAAGATACCAACCCCTTTATAACAAGGGATTTCTCCAGATGTATTCTTTGCGGGCGCTGTGTGCAGGCGTGTAATGAAATACAGGTTAACCGTGCCCTGAGTATCGCGCTAAGAGGCTCTGATGCCAAGGTTATTACTGGAATAGATACAACTCTTGCAGATTCAAACTGCGTATTCTGCGGTGAATGTATCCAGGTTTGCCCGGTTGGTGCTCTTGTTGAAAAAGATGTAGTGAAAATTAAAGATCACTGGATAAATGATAAAGTAAGAACCACATGTGCCTATTGCGGTGTGGGATGTCAACTGAATCTCCATGTAAAAGATAATAAAATCATTAGAATAACAGGTGTTGAAGACGCAGCACCCAACTATGGCAGCCTTTGTGTAAAGGGCAGGTATGGTTTTGATTTTATCAGCAGCCCGGAACGTCTGACAAAACCTTTAATTAAAAAAGATGGTGAATTTGTAGAATCCTCCTGGGATGAAGCCCTTGATCTTGTTGCAAACACATTCAATGAAATAAAAAAGGAACATGGCTCAGACTCTCTTGGTGTTTTCACATCTGCAAGAATGACTAATGAGGAAAACTATATTGCCCATAAATTTACAAGGGCAGTGCTTAAAACAAATAATATTGATCACTGCGCCCGGCTGTGACATTCCTCAACAGTGGCCGGTCTGGCCGCAGCTTTTGGAAGTGGTGCAATGACAAACCCCATCAGGGATATTGAAAAAGCCGATGTAATTCTTGCAACTGGTACAAATACTACAGAGAATCATCCTGTTCTCTCTTCATACGTAAAAAGAGCTGTTACCCTTGGAGAAGCAAAACTGATTGTAATTGATCCAAGACGTATTGAACTTTCTGAATTTGCAGATATTTATATCCAGCCAAAACTGGGTACTGATGTAGCATGGATAAACGGTCTCATGCATGTCATCATTAAAGAAGACCTTTATGATAAAACATTTGTTGCTGACAGGACCCAGGGGTTTGAAGAAATCAAACAGATGGTGGAAAAATTTACTCCTGATTATGTGGAAGAGATCACTGGAATTGCAGCAAAAGATATTGAAGAGACTGCAAGGCTGTATGCAAATGCCGGCGTTGCAAGCATTTTGTACTGCATGGGTATTACCCAGCATACAACCGGAACAGATAATGTAAAATCTCTTGCCAACCTTGCCATGCTCTGCGGCAACCTTGGAGTTGAAGGCGGAGGAGTAAATCCTCTGCGCGGGCAAAACAATGTCCAGGGCGCATGTGACCTTGGCGGTCTTCCCAACGTATTTACCGCATATCAGTCTGTAACAGACGATAGTGCAAGAAAAACCCTGGAAAACAAGTGGGATATTTCAGGTCTTTCATCAAAAGTTGGCCTGACAGCCACGGAAATGATTCCTGCAGCCCATGACGGCACAATCAAGGCATTTTATATTATGGGAGAGAATCCCCTTGTTTCCGACCCTGATCTTGCCCATGCAAAGGCAGGTTTTGATAATCTTGATTTTATCGTGGTTCAGGATATTTTCTTAACAGAGACTGCACAGACTGCTGATGTAGTTCTTCCTGCAAGATGCTTTGCGGAAAAAGACGGTACATTCAGCAACACTGAAAGAAAAGTCCAGAGAATCAGAGAGGCAGTAACTCCTCCCGGAGAAGCAAAATATGACTGGGAAATAACCTGCGAGATTGCAAAACGCATGGGTTATGCCATGTCCTATGAAAATTCTGAAGCCATAATGAAAGAGATTGCCCAGGTTACTCCATCCTATGGCGGCATAAGCTATGACAGAATTGAAAAAGAGGGCCTGCACTGGCCATGTCCTGATGCAAACCATCCGGGCACACCAATGCTTCATATAGGACAATTCACAAAGGGTCGAGGACAATTCCATGCCATAGATTATATTGCACCCAATGAGCTGCCGGATGACGATTATCCGCTTGCTCTTACAACAGGACGTATGCTTTATCATTACCATACAGGGACAATGACAAGAAAATCTGAAGGATTAAACGAAAGAGCTCCTGAAAACTTTATTGAAATTTCAGCTGTTGATGCTTCAAACCTTGGTATTTCCAATGGTGATATGACAAAGGTCAGTTCGCGAAGAGGTCAGGTAAAAGCCAGTGTAGTTGTCTCTTCCAAAATGAGCGTGGGCACAGTATTTATGCCATTTCATTTTGCTGAGAATGCTGCAAACCAGCTTACAAACCCTGCCCTTGACCCCATTGCAAAGATTCCAGAATTCAAGGTGTGTGCAATTAAAGTTGAAAAAGCATAAATTATTGAAAAGGCATAATTATAAATATAAAAAACTTGTATATTAATAATCAGTATATTTAATATAAATCACAAGGAGATAGTATGAGTTCACCAGCTATGGAACAGACCAGGGATTACAGTGAAGTTATTGAAATCCTGGACAGATATGAGAGGGATCCGTCCAGAATTATTCCCATACTACAGGATATTCAATCACTATTTCGTTTTCTGCCGGAAGATGTAATGATTTTTGTAGCAAAAGAGATGAAAATATCATCTGCTAAGGTTTATGGTATTTCCACATTTTATAACCATTTTTCTCTGGTACCAAAGGGTAAATATGAAATCAAGGTATGTAATGGAACTGCCTGCCATGTAAAAGGATCAGGAAAATTGATTGAAAAATTCCTGGCAACATTGGATCTCCCGGATGGAGAGATAACAACGCCCGATGGTGTTTTTTCCTTTGAAACTGTTGCATGCCTTGGAGCCTGCGGTCTTGCCCCTGCGGTTATCATAAATGATGATGTATATGGTCAGGTGACACCTGGAAAAGTTGTTAAACTGCATGACGAAATAAAAGTTAAGGAAGCCCATCATGAATGATATCAACTTAAAGCAGATAAAAGAATCCTATCTTAAACGCAGTGAAGTTGTCACACAAAGAGTTGTTGTATGCGCAGGAACCGGCTGTCTTGCAATTGGTGCCATGGATGTTTACAACAAACTTGTTGAAGAGATAAAAGCCAGGGATCTTAATGTACTTGTATCCCTTGATTTTGATGAAAAAGAGCATGCTCACCCCAATGGTGCCATTCATGTTTCTGAAAGCGGGTGCCAGGGCATTTGTCAGCTTGGCCCCCTTGTGACTATCAAGCCGGAAGGAATTTTCTATACCAAAGTCAAGGTCAAGGATGTTCCGGAAATTGTTGAAAAAACCATAGTTGAAAAAGAGATTATTAAAAAACTTCTCTTTAAAAATCCTGCTGATAAAAAGAGATATGAAACCATGGATGAAATCCCTTTTTATAATCTGCAGACAAGACTGCTCCTTGAACCATGCGGCAGCCTTGATGCTGAGGATATCAAAGAATATATCTCAATTGACGGATATGCAGCAGCTCAAAAATCATATACTCAGATGACCCCGAAAGAGATCTGTCAGGTTGTCTTGGATGCAGGACTCAGAGGCCGCGGCGGCGGTGGATTCCCTGCCGGAAAAAAGTGGATGCTGGCACTGAAACAGGATTCAAAAAAGAAATATATTCTCTGTAATGGAGATGAGGGTGACCCTGGTGCTTTCATGGACGGCAGTATTCTGGTGGGCAACCCCCACTCTGTTGTTGAAGGAATGATGATAGCAGCAAAAGCTATGGGATCTGATGAAGGCATTGTATATGTAAGAACAGAGTATCCCCTTGCTGTAAAGAGAATCAAAAAAGCCATTGAAACTGCACGCTCAATGGGATTTCTTGGTGAAAACATTTTTGGTTCAGGCCACAATTTTGATATAAGGGTTATGGAGGGAGCAGGGGCATTTGTCTGCGGTGAGGCCAGTGCAATGGTTGAAAGTATTACAGGAAACCGAGGTATTCCAAGACCTAAACCTCCGAGAACTGCAGAACATGGCCTACACCTTAAACCCACCATTGTAAATAATGTTGAGACCCTCTCATCTGTGCCTCTTATTCTTCTCCACGGCGCTGATGAATATAGAAAATACGGGACTGAAGGCTCTACCGGCACAAAAACATTTGCCCTGACAGGCCATGTTGCAAATACAGGCTTGATTGAAGTTCCCTTTGGAACAACTCTGCGTGAAATCATCTTTGATATCGGCGGCGGTGTTGTAAATGAAAACGGCAAAATAGACAACACAAGTTTCAAGGCTGTTCAGACAGGAGGTCCATCCGGCGGATGTCTGCCTGAAAAACATCTTGATATCCCTCTCTCTTTTGACTCCCTTAAAAAAATCGGATCAATGGTTGGTTCAGGCGGTATGGTTGTAATGAACAAGGATGCCTGCATGGTCCAGATTGCACGATTTTTCATACAGTTTACCAATGAAGAGTCCTGCGGCAAATGCACTCCCTGCCGTGAAGGCACAAAACAGATTCTTGGTCTGCTTGACGAAATAATAGAAGGCAGAGGCACTCTTGAAACAATCACAACTCTTGAAGAACTTAGCAAAGCTGTTATGGATTCATCTTTGTGCGGACTTGGTAAATCAGCTCCTTCACCTGTTCTTTCCACTATCAAAGAATTCAGGGAAGAGTATGAATCCCATGTAATTGATAAATTCTGCCCCACTGGAAAATGTACAGAGCTATTTGACTTCTGGATAAATCCTGATATTTGTGTTGGGTGTACTTTATGTGCAAAAGAGTGCCCCACAAATGCAATCACAGGCGAGAAAAAAGAACCCCATAATATAGCGCAGCAGGATTGCACAAAATGTGGTACATGCAGGACTACATGTAAATTTGGTGCTGTTGAGGCTGTCAGAGTTGGAACACATTCATAACTTAGGAGAAAAAGATGACTGCGGATGTATTTTTTATAGATTTAGAAACCAGTTCAAAGGAAAATCTCCCGCAAAAACTTTCAAGACTTGTAAAAAAAGCAGGTATTAAAGATATTTTAAAGGAGAATGATTTAACTTCTGTAAAAATTCATTTTGGAGAAAAGGGAAACACAGCCTATATTCGTCCGGTATTTATAAGGCAGATCATAGAAACAATAAAGGAGTACAAGGCAAATCCATTTCTCACAGATGCAAACACTCTTTATGCCGGTACAAGATCCGACAGCGTGTCCCACATTCATACAGCAATTGAAAATGGATTTTCATACTCCTCCATGGATACCACCCCTATTATCATTGCCGATGGATTAAGGGGAAAAAATACGACAGAGGTAAAAATTGACCAGAAAAACTGTAAACATGTTTATATCGGTTCTGAAATCATTGATTCAGATGCTCTGGTTTCTGTAGCCCACTTTAAGGGACATGAACTTTCGGGATTTGGCGGCACCCTGAAAAATATCGGCATGGGCTGTGCCTCAAGAAAAGGCAAGCTTGACATGCACTCCAGAGTAAGCCCGAAAATAACGCGCAAAACCTGTATAGGCTGCGGTGAGTGTGCAAACCACTGCCCTGTTGCAGCCATTGAACTTAAACACAATGATGATAATAAAAAAAAAGCCTATCTTGATCCTAAAAAATGTATCGGCTGTGCAGAGTGTATTGTCAGGTGTCCAACAGGATCCGTAAATATTAACTGGAACCAGACCATACCGGTCTTTCTTGAAAAAATGATGGAATATACCCTTGGTGTTCTTAAAAATAAAAAGGGAAAATCTTTTTTCATCAATTTTATT
>CAXMTQ010000002.1:0-5035 GCA_964196205.1 uncultured Desulfobacula sp. | reverse complement strand
TGCCATTGATCTGGCAAGTGCTGATCTTGTCAACGAACAAAAAGCAATACCCGGCAGTGTTCTAACAACAAACCTCAAGCCTGGTGAAGATAAGTTTAAAGGGCTTTACCCCAATGTTGAATGGAAACACCAGCTTGATTATGCACAGAAAATAGGGCTTGGCACAAAAAAATACAGGCTTGTAAAATTACAGACTCTTTCATATAAAAAATCAGGAAATTAATCATTGCCGGCAAGAACATATTAAGTCACCCCTCCACTTGGGTGGATACATATGGGGATTATCTCTATTCATTTGCCCTGTACAGAGTTCAGGATGATGCGACAGCCCAGGATCTTGTCCAGGACACCCTGCTGGGAGCATTAAAATCAAAAAAAAACTTTAAAGGGCAATCTTCAGAAAAAACCTGGTTAACCAGTATTTTAAAATATAAGATAATTGATTTTATCCGTAAAAAATATAGAGAACCTCTCCTTGAAAACTTTGATTTAGAATCCACTGCTTTGGATGATCATTTTGATGCCATGGGAAAATGGAAAACCGGACCTGCAAAATGGGCATCAGATCCAGAACAGCTGTTAGAACAAAAATCTTTTCTCGATATTGTAAAAAAATGCCTTCAGAAACTTCCTAAAAAACAAGCCAGAGTACTGGCTCTAAGAGAATTAGAAGGTGAAACAACTCAAACAATCTGTAAGGTTTTTAATATCAGCAAGACTAATTGCTGGGTGATACTTCACAGGGCTCGCTCTTTGATGCGAGAATGTATAGAAATTAACTGGCTGAAAAAAAGAGAGTAAAATGATCAATCATTGGATGTTTAAATGCAAAGATATATCACACTTAATTTCCAGATCAATGGATCAAAAACTTCCATTACGGATCAGAATTGGAATTAAGTTTCATTTGATGATGTGTCATTTGTGTTTAAGATATAAAAAACAGTTAGAATTAATCCATAAAGCAATTTCAAAATTGGATACTGACAAAGAAGAGCAATTCCCTGTTACACAATTGCCGGATCAGACCAAGGAAAAAATAAAAAAGAATCTTGAAAACCACTGAAATTTGGTAAGCATTTTTACTAACTGCAGACTTATTTTATAAAGCATATACAAAAAGGAGTGTATGTTAAGAACAATCGGAACATATTTAGCACGTTATCTATCAAAACCACGCGATGAATTGAAGGTCAGCACATCAAAGCCCGGTGATCTGGCATCCTGTTTAAAAAAAGGAGATGTACTGCTTGTGGAAGGTACCAGCAGATTCAGCAGTGCTATAAAATACCTCACTCAGTCAAGCTGGTCACATGCAGCAATATTTGTTGGTGATTCCATTAATCATTCAGATGATAACAGCCAAGCCTTCAATCTAATTGAAGCTGATGTTTTAGAAGGCGTTCGTGCTGTTCCTCTCAGCGAATACGCATCCATTCATACTCGTATTTGTCGACCGGTAGGCCTGGTCAAAGATGAAATTGATGTACTCCTGCAGCATATAATTGACAGAGTGGGTCATACCTATGATTTAAAGAATATATTTGATCTCATGCGCTATTTTATCACTGCACCACCTGTACCAGGCAGCTGGAAACGGAGCATGCTTGCATTTGGCAGCGGTGACCCTACCCGTGCCATATGTTCATCTATAATTGCTGAAGCATTTCAGTCAATTAAGTACCCGATACTGCCTGATATTAAATTATTGGACTGTGAAACCAGAAAAGGAAAGCGCTATCAAAAAGAGATTATGCATATACGTCATCACAGCCTGTTTGCACCGCGCGATTTTGATGTATCACCCTATTTTGATATTATAAAACCCACCTTGAAACAGGGCTTTAATTTCCATGATGTAAAACTGCAACCAGCTGATTTAGGATGACCTGGCCCAGGAAATCCTTTATAAACACTTGTCTTAAAGATAAGGGTTCAATATTGTAAGGTTTTGATTTAAACCAAGACTAACCTGATAAAAGTTTTAAATATCAACATAATAGGAGGAATTAATGAAAGCTTCTGATCTGTTTGTTAAGGCCTTGGAAAATGAGGGTGTTAAATATGTTTTTGGCATCCCCGGAGAAGAGAATCTTGATTTTCTTGAGTCTCTGAAAAACTCAAATATTCAATTGATTTTAACCCGCCATGAACAGGCTGCAGGTTTCATGGCTGCCACCTATGGAAGACTGACACATACCACAGGTGTCTGTTTATCAACCCTGGGACCTGGAGCCACCAACCTTGTTACGGCTGTTGCCTATGCCCAGCTTGGCGGCATGCCCCTGCTTGTTATAACTGGTCAAAAACCCATTAAAACATCTAAACAGGGAAAATTTCAGATTATCAATGCTGTTGATATGATGAAACCCATTACAAAATATTGCAGATCCATTGTAAACGGAAACAGCATACCTTCCATGGTAAGGGAGGCCTTTAGACTCTCCCTTGAAGAGAGACCAGGCGCAGTACATCTTGAACTTCCCGAGGATATTGCAAAAGAGGAGACAAATACAAATATTTTCTCAATTCATCCCAAGGAACGACCTATAACAACTGACAAAGTTATTGACAGAGCTTGTAAATTAATTGAATCAGCAAAAAGACCACTGATACTTATTGGTGTAGGCCCCACACGTCATAATTGTGTTAAGGCTTTTTCAGCGTTCATTGAAAAAACCCGAATTCCTTTTTTTAATACTCAGATGGGAAAAGGAGTAGTCGATGAAAGCAATCCCTTATATCTTGGGACTGCTGCGTTGTCTGACCATGATTTTCTCCATTGTGCCGTGGACAGATCTGACCTGATAATTAATTTTGGCCATGATATTATAGAAAAGCCCCCATTTATTATGCATAGCGACGGCCCCAAAGTTATCCATGTGAATCATTTCTTCTCCCAGGCAGACAGTGTATATTTCCCCCAGCTTGATGTAGTTGGAGATATTGCAGGGAATATCAATCTATTGACACAGGCTGTAAATAAAAAAGAGCATTGGGATTTTTCCTATTTCATGAAGATGAAAAAACTCATTGGAGATGCTCTTGCACTTGGTTCACAGGATGATGCCTTTCCCATATTACCCCAGCGTCTTGTGGCAGATGTTCAAAAAGCAATGCCCAAAGATGGTATAGTCACCCTTGATAATGGAGTTTATAAAATATGGTTTGCACGAAATTACAGGGCGTCACTGCCAAACACACTGCTTTTGGATAATGCACTTGCAACCATGGGAGCAGGCTTTCCTTCTGCCATTGGTGCCAGGCTGGTTTATCCTGACAGGAAAATAGCAGCCGTCTGTGGTGACGGTGGATTTATGATGAATTCCCAGGAGCTGGAGACAGCAGTCAGGTTAAAACTGAATCTTGTTGTAATAATTTTAAATGACTCCTCCTATGGTATGATCAAGTGGAAGCAGGAGCAGTTGGGGCTTGAAGTACAGGGTCTTGATTTTAATAATCCTGACTTTGTTCAATATGCCAGAAGTTATGGTGCCAAGGGGTATAGAATCAATGCTGCAAATGAATTTTATGGTGTTTTAAAACAATGCCTCAAAACCCCTGGAGTCCATCTGATTGATCTTCCCATTGATTACAGGGAAAACTCAAAGGTTTTGATTAATGATATAGAAAATATTACATGCACCCTTTAAACAGGCTGTTACACAATGGCTTTCATATAAATCATAAGGAGTTAACAAATGGATAAATTACAAGTAACAGCCCCCTTTGACAATAAGATCATAAAAGAGATTCCATTTGCATCATCTTCAAAAGTTGAAAAAGCAGTTGAACTGGCTTTTCAAACCCACAAAGATATCAATGAAAGACTGCCAAAATATAAAATAATTGAGATACTGCAAAAACTTATTCATCTCATGACTTCCCAGAAAGAGTCAATTGTTGAACTGGCTGCAAAAGAGGGCGGGAAACCCTGGGTTGATACACAAATTGAAGTTAATAGAGCAATTCAGGGTATCCACATTGCCATAAATGAAATAGAAAATTTATCAGGTACTCAAATCCCCATGGGTCATACCAAAAGTTCGGAAAACAGACTTTCTTTTACCACAATGGAACCAAGGGGAGTTGTTCTTGCAATAAGTGCTTTTAATCATCCTGTAAATTTAATTGTTCACCAGGCAATACCTGCCATTGCAGCAGGCTGCCCTGTGATTATCAAGCCTGCCAGCACCACACCTCTATCCTGTCTTAACCTGATTAATCTTTTATACAAGGCAGGTTTACCACAAAAATATTGCCAGGTTCTTATTACCACCAGGAAAGATGCTGAAAAACTGGTATCAGACAGAAGAATATCTTTTTTAACATTTATAGGATCTGGAAAAGTTGGCTGGAGACTTCGAGCCATGACAGCACCAGGAGTGCACTGCGCACTGGAACATGGTGGTGCAGCACCTGTAATTGTTGAAAAAGATGCAGATATAGATAAAATGATTCCATCTCTTCTCAAAGGCGGCTACTACCATGCGGGACAGGTCTGTGTCTCAGTCCAGCGTGTTTACGTTCATGAATCAATAATAGATGAAGTGCTGAAAAAATTTACTCCCAGGGTCAAAAAACTTATTGTTGGAGATCCTTTGAGCATAAATACAGAGGTAGGCCCTCTTATTGCCCCAAAAGAAGTTGACAGAGTGGAGCAGTGGGTCAATGAAGCAGCACAATCCGGCGGGAAAATACTCTGCGGTGGCAAAAGGATTTCTGATACACTTTATGAACCCACCATAATACTTAATCCCGGTGAAGATGCCAAAGTGTCAAAACAGGAGATTTTCGGCCCTGTAGTATGTTTTTATTCTTACTCTTCTTTGGATGATGCTATTAAAAAAGCCAATGCCCTGCCCTACAGCTTCCAGTCTGCAATTTTCACTAAAGATATTAATACAGCTTTTTATGCAGTTAAAAAATTAAAAGCTGAAGCTGTGATGATTAATGAACATACAGCATTCCGGGTTGACTGGATGCCCTTTGGCGGTTCAGAAATGTCAGGTCTGGGAGTTGGTGGTATAGGATA
>CAXMTQ010000001.1:0-31949 GCA_964196205.1 uncultured Desulfobacula sp. | reverse complement strand
CTGCTGATTGTTTCAGATACAGAGGATACAAATCTCTTATTATCCTCCAGGAACATACCAGATATCAAAGTGATAAGAACTGAAGGACTCAATGTATATGATATTTTAAAGTTCAAGAACCTTCTTCTTGTGGAATCAACTATTCAAAATATTCAAGGGAGGTTGAGTTAATATGAGGCGGTATGACATTATTTACGGCCCTGTGGTCACTGAAAAAACAACTCTTCAAAAAGAAATTAATAATCAGGTGACATTCAAGGTTGATCAAAAAGCCAACCGGGTTGAAATCAAGGATGCTGTTGAGAGAAATTTCAATACCAAAGTAAAGCAGGTCAGAACTATACAGGTAAAAGGGAAAGTAAAACAGCGCGGCAGAATAATTGGTAAAAGGCAAGATTGGAAAAAAGCCATAGTAACACTGATGCCAGGACAAAAAATTGAGTTTTTTGAAGGTGTTTAAAAAAGAGGTTCATATATGTCAACAATAGTTAAGACAAAACCGACATCTCCAGGACGACGTTCTCAGGAATACCTTTCTTTTGAAGAAATTACCAAAACTAAGCCTGAAAGACGTTTGACTAAAAAGTTAAATAAACATGCAGGAAGAAATTCTTATGGAAGAATTACTTCAAGGCATAGAGGTGGCGGAGCGAAAAAGAAGTACCGTATTATTGATTTCAAAAGAGATAAAGATGGTATCCCTGCAAAGGTGTCTGCCATTGAGTATGATCCCAACAGGAGTTCAAGATTGGCTCTGTTGGTTTATGCTGACGGTGAAAAAAGATATATTCTGGCGCCCCGGGATGTAAAAGTCGGTGATATACTGGAAACAGGAAATCAGGCTGATATAAAACCTGGTAATTGCACAACCCTTGAAAACATTCCCACTGGTACAAGAATTCATAATATTGAATTAAAACAGAACAAGGGCGGTCAGATTGTCAGAAGTGCGGGAACATATGCCCGGCTCATGGCAAAAGAAAATAATTATGCCCAGGTTCTTCTGCCTTCAGGTGAAGTAAGGATGATTCATCTCAAATGTAAGGCAACCATTGGCAGAGTTGGAAATGAGAAACACGCTGATGTTAAAATAGGAAAAGCAGGTAGAACAAGATGGATGGGAAGACGTCCTTCTGTCAGGGGAGTAGCCATGAATCCTGTTGATCATCCAATGGGCGGTGGTGAAGGTAGATCTTCCGGCGGCAGACAGCCATGTACACCCTGGGGTGTGCAGACCAAAGGTAAAAAGACAAGAAAATCTTCCAGAACTGATCAGTACACCATTAAAAGAAGATCCAAAAGAAAGAATAAGTAAGTAAAAAAATAAATAGGTGATAAAGATGCCAAGATCATTAAAAAAAGGACCATATATTGCACCGCAGCTTTTAAGAAAAGTAATGGGAGCAAATAAATTCAAAAGCAACAAAGTTATCAAAACCTGGTCGCGCAGATCAACGATATTCCCGGAAATGGTCGGTAATACTCTGGCTGTACATAATGGTAAGAAATTTATACCGGTTTTTGTCTCTGAAAATATGGTTGGACATAAGCTTGGTGAATTTTCACCTACAAGAACATTTTGGGGACATGCAGGAGATAAAAGGTCCAAGAGGTAATCTCTTGCCTGATTAAAGGATATTGATATGGAAGTTAAAGCAACTACAAGATATACAAGAATTTCACCACTGAAGCTCAGATTGCCGATAGCTCAGGTTAAAGGCAAAAATGCAGGACAGGCATTGACGCTTTTAAAATTCATGCCGCTTAAAGCTGCTGGAATTATGTATAAAACCCTGCAGTCAGCAATATCAAATGCTGAACATAATAATGAACTTGATGTTGATAAACTAATTGTAAAAAATATAATTGTTGATCAAGGCCCTTCCATGAAACGGCACCGACCAAGAGCCAGGGGAAGAGCATCCAGAATTTTGAAAAGAAGCAGTCATTTAACTATAATTGTTGAAGAAACAAAACAATAGGAGGAGATAAGCTTGGGCCAGAAAGTACACCCCGTCAGTTTAAGATTAGGCATTATCAGGACATGGGATTCCAAATGGTATGCAGACAAGGATTATGCCTCTTTTGTTGAAGAAGATTTCAGAGTCAGAAAGTTTTTGAAAAAGAAACTCTATCATGCAGGCATTTCTAAAATAGAGATAGAACGGTTTTCTAAACAGATTCGACTCAGAGTGTTTGCAGCAAGACCCGGTATTATTATCGGTAAGAAAGGCTCAGAGATTGCACTTCTTAAAAAAGAACTTGAGAAAATGCTTAAGCCTGCAGTGATGATAGATATCAAGGAGGTAAGACGTCCAGAAATTGATGCCCAGCTCGTTGCAGAGAATATTGCACTTCAATTAGAGAGAAGAATAGCTTTTAGAAGAGCCATGAAAAGAAGTGTCTCCTCAGCCATGCGGTTTGGAGCAAAAGGAATTAAAATTATTTGTGCAGGGCGCCTTGGTGGAGCTGAGATGGCAAGAACCGAGTGGTATAAGGAAGGACGAATTCCTCTTCATACCCTGAGGGCTGATGTTGATTACGGTTTTATTGAAGCAAACACCACCTACGGAACTATTGGGATTAAAACTTTTATCTTTAAGGGTGAAGTCTTGAATCCCGGTGAACAGGCTCTTGCCAGATAGAGCAATTAGAAGCGACTTAGGAGAAATAAGAAATGCTTAGTCCAAAAAATGTTAAATTCCGCAAAGAATTTCGCGGCAGAACAAAAGGAGCACCCAGCAGAGGCAACACGTTGAGCTTTGGTGACTTTGGTCTGCAGGCAGTAGAATGCGGATATATTAATGCAAGACAAATAGAAGCAGCAAGGGTTGCATTGACAAGACATGCAAAAAGAGCTGGTAAAAGCTGGATCCGATTTTTTCCTGATCATCCTGTTACTAAAAAACCAGCAGAAGTTAGAATGGGAAAAGGTAAGGGGTCCACAGATGCATGGGTTGCAAGGGTAAAACCTGGGAAAATTCTTTATGAGATGGAAGGCGTAACAAGGGAAGTTGCCCAGGAAGCCATGAGGCTTGCAGCAAGAAAGCTTTGTGTAAAAACGCGTTTTGTGGAGAGGAATCGCTGATATGAAAACAGGTGAAATAAGAGAGATGGAAGCAGACAAGATTAAAGAAAAACTTGTGGATTTAAAAAAAGAGCTTTTTAATCTCCGCTTTCAAAACAGTGTTGGACAGCTTGAGAACACAACAACACTTTCAAATGTCAAAAAAGATATTGCAAGGCTTTATACAATATCAAAACAGATGAATGTAAACATTAGTTAAATTATAAAGATACTACTATGGAAGATATTCAAAAAAAAAATAAAAGAGAGTTATTAGGTCTTATTGTATCGAATAAAATGGATAAATCCGTTGTTGTTCAAGTTGAAAGATTTATTCAACATAAAGTTTATAAGAAATATATAAAACGGTACAAAAAATACCATGCTCATGATGAGAAGAATGAATGTAATATCGGTGATGTAGTTAAAATTACCGATACAAGACCTTTGAGCAAGCTAAAACGTTTCAGAGTCTGTGAAATAGTTAAAAAAGCTGTTTGATTAGAGGAGTTTGAAAAATGATTCAGAGTGAAACAAGATTAACTGTGGCAGACAACTCCGGAGCAAAGGAATTGTATTGTATCAAGGTCCTTGGTGGATCAAAAAGAAGATATGCCAGCATTGGTGATATCATAACTTGTTCTGTAAAAGAGGCAATCCCAAACGGGAAAGTAAGCAAGGGTGATATTGTACAGGCAGTGATTGTTAGAACAAAAAAAGAGATATCCAGATCTGATGGCTCAATGATCAGATTCGATGATAATTCTGCTGTGATTTTATCGAAATCAAAAGAACCTGTTGGAACACGAATATTTGGTCCGGTGGCAAGAGAATTGAGAGCAAAAAGTTTTATGAAAATTGTCTCCCTGGCACCTGATGTGGTTTAACTGTTTGGGTTTTGGAGAAAATATCCTATGGAAACTATGAAAACTAAAATTAAAAAAGATGATAAAGTTAAAGTGCTCACCGGCAAAGATAAGGGCAAAATCGGTAAAGTGCTGCGAATTGTTAAAAAGACCAATCGAGTCGTTATAGAAAATATTAATGTTGTAAAAGCTAATCAGAGACCAACACAGGCAAATCCACAAGGTGGAATAGTGGAAAAAAATATGCCCGTCCATGTCTCTAACTTAATGATTATGTGCAACTCATGTGTAAAACCTACAAGAATTTCAATGAAACTGCTCGAAGATGGCAAACGGGTCAGAATCTGTAAACAATGCAACCAGCAGATAGATTCCTAAGACCAAAGGTGGAGATAACAGATGTCAACTCTTAAGGAAAATTATATTAACGAGATTGTTCCTCAACTTACAAAAACCTTTAATTTTACAAATAGATTTCAGGTTCCCAAGTTAGAGAAAATTGTTTTAAATATGGGGCTTGGAGAGGCGGTGACAAACCCCAAGATCATAGATTCAGCTGCTGCAGAACTCGCACTGATTGCAGGTCAAAAACCTATAATTACAAGATCTAAGAAACCAATTGCAAATTTTAAGCTTCGTGCTGATCTGCCTATTGGTTGCAAGGTTACCCTGCGCCGTAAAAAAATGTATGATTTTTTTGACAGGCTTGTGAATATAGCTTTACCGCGTGTCAGAGACTTTAGAGGAATCTCTCCTAAAGCTTTTGATGGCAGAGGGAATTACAGCCTTGGAATTACAGAGCATATAATATTCCCGGAAATTGATTATGATAAGACTGATAGTATAAAAGGTCTTAATGTTACGATTGTAACAAGTGCACAAACTGATGAGGAAGGCAGAGAGTTTTTAAAACTTCTCGGAATGCCTTTTAAAAATTAATTGCCGCGGGCGGCCTGTAATGGGTATGTACACGGTAGAGATGAAAGAGTTAATTAAATTTAAATTATTTTTTTCATATAAAGGATATAGGAGGAGGCTTGGCTAAAAAAGCTTTAATCGTAAAGGCGCAAAGGAAACCAAAGTTTTCTGTACGCGCATATAACAGATGTCCCTTATGCGGTAGACCAAGAGGATTTATTAGAAAAGCTGGTATTTGTAGAATTTGTTTCAGGAAGCTTGCTTCAGAAGGAAAACTTCCTGGTGTTACCAAATCAAGTTGGTAGGCAAAGAGAAAAAATAGCAGAAGATTTTAAGGAGATTTTAACATGGCAAGTAGTGATCCAATTGCAGATATGCTGACGATCATAAGAAATGGTGGTAAGGCAGGGTTTGCTAAAGTGGATATCCCCGGATCAAAGACCAAGCTACAAATGGTGCGGGTGCTTAAAGAACAGGGATATATCAAAGATTTTAAATTCCTGGAGAATGAAACTCAAGGGATGCTTCGCGTTTATCTTAAATATGTAAGCGAAGAGAAGCCAACAATCTTTGGAATTAAAAGAGTGAGTAAACCCTCATGTAGAGTTTACAGCAAATCAAAACAGATTAAGCCGGTTTTAAATGGTCTTGGCATATCCATTGTCTCAACCTCAAAAGGGTTGATGACCGATAAGCAAGCCAGAGAAGCTAATCTCGGCGGTGAAATTCTTTGTAACGTATGGTAGGACAGGAGCAGATATGTCTAGAATAGGAAAAAAGCCGGTTCAGCTTCCAGAGAAAGTTCAATTCGCCCTCAAAGGTGATATGATTTCCGTCAAAGGACCTAAAGGTAATCTTGAACGAAAATTGCACCCGGCTGTTAAAATAAGTGTAAATGATGGCATTATAAATTTTGATGCAGATCAAAATGATAAGAAAAAAGTTGCTTTGCAGGGATTGTTCCGCTCGCTTGTTGATAATATGGTAACAGGAGTTACAAAAGGGTATGAGAAAAAACTTCTGCTTTCAGGTATCGGATATCGTGCAGAGATAAAAGGCAACAGCCTTATACTCAATGTAGGATATTCAAATCCAGTTGATTTTAAAATACCTGATGGAATTAAGGCAAATGTTGAAAAAAATACAGAAATTTTTTTGTCAGGTATTGATAAAGAACTTCTTGGCCAGGTAGCTGCCAACATAAGAGGCTTAAGACCTCCTGAACCCTATAAAGGTAAAGGCATTATGTATGCAGACGAAAGAATTATAAGAAAAGCTGGTAAGACTGCTGGTAAGGAATAACCTAAAGGTCACACGTAAAAAGCAGGAATATAAAGATTATGGGAAAGACATCACAAAGGCTTGTATCAAGGCTTAAGAGAAAAAAAAGAATCAGGAAAAATATTTTTGGCAACCAGGATCGTCCAAGAATGAGTGTGTTTAGAAGTTCAAAACATATTTATGCTCAGATTGTTGATGACACTCTCGGCACTACACTTGTATCTGCCTCCACCCTTGACAGGGAATTTAAGGGAAACAAGGTAGCGGGTAAAAAGGCTGAAATTGCAAAGTCTGTTGGAAGCCTTATTGGTAAGAGAGCTCTTGATAAAGGAATTACACAAGTAGTCCTGGACAGGAACGGATTTTTATATCATGGTCGCATTAAAGAGCTTTCCAACGGAGCTCGCGAAGCAGGATTGAAATTTTAAATTTTTGGAGGGACACCCTTGGCAAGACAGCAGATGGAAGATAATGGATTAATTGACAAAGTCGTCAGAATCAATCGTGTTGCAAAAGTTGTAAAAGGTGGCAGGAACTTTACCTTTAGTGCACTTGTTGTAGTTGGTGATGGAGAAGGAAGTGTCGGTTACGGTCTTGGAAAAGCGAAAGAAGTACCCGAAGCCATTAAAAAAGGAATGGAAAAAGCCAAAAGAAATATGGTTAAAATTTCTTTGATTGATGGAACCGTCCCTTTTGAAGTTGTGGGAAAAGCAGGAGCAGGTCAAGTTTTACTCAAACCTGCATCACCTGGTACCGGCTTGATTGCAGGCGGCGGGATTCGTGCTGTCCTTGAGGCAGTTGGAGTAACTGATATTTTAACAAAATGTATTGGAACCCATAATACTCAAAATATTGTAAGAGCTACAATGGCGGGGCTTCAATCCCTTTGTTTAAAAGAAGATGTGGCAAAACGTCGCGGGCTTAAACCCGAAGAAATATAAAGGTTACAAAAATGGCTGATAAGATAAAAATTACACAGATAAAAAGTACAATAGGAAGACCAGCCAAACATGGCAGGATTGTCCGTTCTCTTGGATTAAGAAGAATGCATCAAACTATTGAACACAATGCTGATCCGGTCATTCTCGGACAGATTAAAAAAGTTTCTCATCTTGTGAAAGTAGAGGAGGTATAGTATGCAGCTTCATGATTTATCACCGGAAAAAGGTGCAAGAAAAAATAGAAAAAAAGTTGGCAGAGGGCCGGGATCTGGTATGGGTAAGACATCAACAAGAGGTCACAAAGGTCTTAAAGCAAGATCTGGCGGCAGTGTAAGGCCAGGATTTGAAGGCGGTCAGATGCCTCTTTACAGAAGGCTTCCCAAAAGAGGTTTTTTTAATATTTTTAAAACAAAAATTGCAGTTTTAAACATTAAAGATCTCGACAGATTTGAAGATGGAACAACTATAGATACTGATACTTTAAGAGATGCAGGAATGGTAAAAGGCCGTTTTGATAGTGTTAAAATTCTTGGTATAGGAGAAATAACAAAGAAATTTGTTTTAAAAAATATTCTTATTTCCAAAACTGCCAAAGAAAAAATTGAAACTGCCGGTGGAAGCATAGAATAAAAACGTAAAGAGATGTAAGGAATAGGAACCAATAGATGATCCAGAATAGCTACCAGAATTTACTTAAACTTCCTGAGCTTAAAAGAAAAATTTTTATTACTTTGGCTTTGCTCTTTGTTTACCGTATCGGTATCCATGTTCCAACGCCGGGAGTAAATGGAGCTGCTCTCTCTTCTTTTTTTGCAGCTGCTGAAGGGACATTGTTTTCCATGTTCAATATGTTCTCAGGCGGTGCTTTGGAAAGATTTTCCATATTTGCATTGGGAATTATGCCTTATATCAGTGCTTCTATTATTCTGGAACTTATGACAGTAGTTGTACCTCATCTTGCACAACTTAAAAAAGAAGGTGATGCAGGCCGGAAAAAGAAAACCCAGTACACAAGATATGGTACTGTACTTTTGAGCATTATTCAGGGTTTGGGTATCAGTGTTGGACTTGAATCCATGACTTCACCTGCCGGCGTTGCAATTGTTCCATATCCTGGATGGGCTTTCAGGCTTGTCACTATTATAACGCTGACAGCAGGTACTTCATTTATTATGTGGCTTGGAGAACAGATCACTGAAAGAGGAATAGGAAACGGTATTTCTCTGATTATTTTTGCAGGTATTGTTGCCAATATGCCATCAGCCATGGGCAATACCGTACGACTAATGACAACCGGAGAAATAGGAATATTTGGAATTATTATACTTGCCGTATTAATGGTTGCTGTTATTGCAGCTATTGTCTATATGGAACAGGCGCAGAGGCGAATACCAGTGCATTACGCCAAGAGAGTGGTGGGCAGGAAAATGTATGGAGGACAAACTTCGCATCTTCCGCTGAAAATTAATACTGCCGGGGTTATACCTCCTATTTTTGCATCATCTATTATAATGTTTCCGACAACTATTGCCCAATTTATCGATATTCCGATTATGAAAACTGTGGCAGCCATGTTTAGTCCGGGAACAGTCTGGTATTATATTCTTTATATAGGATTTATTATTTTCTTCTGTTTTTTCTATACTGCTGTGCAGTTTAATCCTGACGATGTTGCAGAAAATATGAAAAAAAATGGCGGATATATTCCTGGAATCAGACCCGGTAAAAGAACAAGTGAATATATTGACAGAGTGTTGACACGAATAACACTTGGCGGAGCTCTTTATGTTTCTGCTGTCTGTGTATTGCCAACATTTTTAATGGGTAAATTTAATGTTCCTTTTTATTTTGGCGGTACAGCTCTATTGATTGTAGTTGGTGTATCCATAGATACTATTTCTCAGATTGAATCCCACCTGATTACAGGTAATTATGATGGTTTTCTTGGAAGATCCGGTGCTAAAAGAATTAAAGGCAGGTCCTGAAATATTTAAGATTTAAGGAGACTAATAAGGTTATGGCAAAAGAAGAACCCATTAAAGTTGACGGGAAAGTACTTGAAACACTGCCCAATGCCATGTTTAAAGTTGAACTGGAAAACAAGCATGTATTGCTTGCACATATTTCAGGAAAAATGAGAATGCATTTTATTAAGATCCTTCCGGGAGATACGGTGACAGTAGAAATTTCACCCTATGATTTAAGCCGGGGCAGAATTACATATAGATATAAATAGGAGTCAATGGATGAAAGTCAGAGCATCTGTAAAAAAAATCTGTAGGAATTGTAAAGTAATTAAAAGACGTGGTGTCGTCAGAGTTATTTGTATAAACAAGCGCCATAAACAGAGGCAGGGATAGGGGGAAGGAAATTTGGCACGTATTGCAGGAGTTGATTTACCAAGAGATAAGCATGCATGGATAGCTTTAACCTATATTTACGGGATAGGCAGAACAAGTTCAAAACATATACTTGAAAAAACAGGTATTGATCCAACTACAAAAGCAAATGATTTGACTGAATCAGAGGTTAATGACATCAGAAAGATCATTGATGCTGAGTACAAGGTTGAAGGTGAGCTTAGAAGTGATGTTTCCATGAATATTAAAAGACTTATGGATTTAGGTTGTTACAGAGGATTACGACATAGAAAAGGTCTCCCCTGTCATGGTCAAAGGACCAGTACCAACGCCAGGACAAGAAAAGGTCCTAAAAGGACTGCAGTTAAAAAGAAACAAGCATAATATAAAAGGTTTTATAAATTATGGCAAAAAAGTCTAAGAAAGTTATGTCGAAAAAGCGGGTAAGAAAAAATATTTCCTCGGGAATTGTACATATTCAATCCACTTTTAATAATACTATTGTTACAATTGCTGATGAAAACGGGAATACTATTTCGTGGTCCAGTGCAGGTATGCAGGGCTTTAAAGGTTCGAGAAAAAGTACACCTTTTGCAGCAAAACTTGTTGCAGAAGATGCAGGGACAAGGGCTATGGAACATGGTATGAAAAATATCGGCGTATTTGTAAAAGGTCCGGGACCTGGTAGAGAATCTGCTTTAAGAGCACTACATGCGCTTGGGTTCCAAATATCCATGATAAAGGATGTTACTCCGGTTCCCCATAATGGATGCCGTCCGCCAAAGAGAAGAAGAGTTTAAGAATATTTGTTTGATAAAGGAGAAGAAGATTGTCAAGATATACAGGTTCTGTCTGCCGACAATGCAGACGTGAAAATATGAAGCTTTTTTTGAAAGGCGATAGATGCTTTTCAGATAAATGCAGTTTTGATAGAAGAGGATTTCCTCCAGGACAGCATGGACAGAGAAGAAGTAAATTGTCAGATTATGGAATTCAGCTCAGAGAAAAACAGAAAGTCAAACGGCTTTATGGATTATCTGAAAAACAGTTTAGGATTTCGTTTAAAAAAGCTGATCGGAAAAGAGGTATAACAGGTACAACTCTTTTAAGCCTTTTGGAAACCCGTCTTGATAATACTGTTTTCAGGATGGGATTTGTGAATTCCAGGAATCAGGGCAGACATTTTGTACGGCATAACCATTTTATTATAAATGGTAAAAAGGTAAATATACCTTCTTATCAGGTAAAAAAGGGTGATGTAGTGGAACTTCGTGATAAAAGTAAAAAGATTCAAGTTATTTTAGATTCATTGGATGCCATAGTAAGACGAGGTATTCCACAATGGATTGAGATCAATAAAGAAAATTTTAAAGGCGAAGTTGTCGGTGTTCCTGTACGTGAAGATATTACTCTTCCAATCCAGGAACAATTAATTGTAGAGCTTTACTCAAAATAGACAGACCATTAGCATGGTTTGTCCAAATATTTATTCAGGAGATATGAATGTCATCTGAAAAACTTGCATATGTCAATTGGAGAGAGATGATCAAGCCGGAAAAGCTTGATGTTACAACAACTTCAACATATGGTAAATTTGTATGTGAACCCCTTGAAAGAGGCTATGGTATAACTATTGGAAACTCTTTGCGCCGAATTATTCTGTCGTCTATATATGGTGCTGCCATTGTTTCTGCTAAATTTGATGATGCTCTTCATGAATACAGTGTAATATCTGATGTAAGACAGGATGTTTCCGAGATTATTTTAAATCTCAAAGAGCTGAAAATCAAGGTTGATGATATAGAAGATAAGATATTAACTTTGAATGTTAAAGGTGAGTGTGAAGCCTCTGGTGCTGATATTGTAAGTCCAGACGGCAAGGTTGAAGTACTCAACCCTGAGCAGCATATCGCAAGCATTTCCCAAAAAGGAGAATTAAGTATAACCATGGTTGTAAAAACCGGAAAAGGTTATGCTTTGGCTGCTGCAAATAAAGACGAAGATTCTTCCATTGGAACTATTCCTGTTGACAGTGTATTCTCTCCAATTAAAAAAGTAAAATATGTTGTGGGAACATCGAGAATCGGACATAAAACTGACTATGATAAGCTTATCCTTGAAATATGGACAGATGGTTCGGTAACCCCGGATGATTCTGTGGCTTATGCTGCAAAAATTCTCAAAGAGCAGATGAGCCCATTCATTAATTTTGATGAAGATATGGAACCAGATTATGCTGATGAAAATTCTGAGGATTCAGACAAAGGTTTTAATGAAAATATTTACAGATCTGTAGATGAACTTGAATTGTCTGTGAGGAGTTCCAATTGCTTGAAAAATGCCGAAATAACAAGTATTTATCACTTAGTTCAGAAAACAGATACTGAAATGCTGAAAACCAAAAATTTCGGTCGAAAATCATTGAATGAAATAAAGGAAGTCCTTGCAACCATGGATCTTTCACTTGGTATGGATCTTGATGGTTTTGAACCGCCAGTAGAAGAAAATAGTGAGGAGGAGGAATAAAAGACCATGAAACATAGAAAATCAGTATTAAAATTAAACAGGACATCAAGCCACAGAAAGGCTATGTTTCGAAATATGGTTACTTCTCTGTTTAAACATAATAAAATTAAAACAACTGAAGCAAAAGCAAAAGGCTTGAGAAAAATTGCAGATAAGATGGTAACTCTTGCCAAACGAGGTGATCTGCATGCCAGACGTCAGGCTCTTGCAGTGATCCGGGAAAAAAATGTTGTTCATACGCTGTTTAATGAAGTTGCCGAAAAGTTTAACTCAAGACAGGGCGGTTATACAAGAATCACTAAACTTGGTCCAAGAAAAGGTGATGTCGCCCAAATGGCACAGATTGAATTGATATTTGACTGATAATATCTCTCTATTTTATATATAATTAAATCCCTGCCAAGTAAAATTGTCAGGGATTTTTATTTTGTTCCTTATGTTGCAATGCAGATAAAGTCAATATGAATCATGTTTTTGCAAATAGTTTATGTAACAATCCCTTAGAGATATTGCAAATCGCCTATGACAACACTCTAATACATCCTGGCATATGTATAGGTAAACATAAATTCTCTATTCCAAATATAAGATTCCTTTATCAGATCCTTGACTTTAATATTTAGTTTGAATACAAAAGGCTATAATTTGAGATAAAAAAAGGGATAATTATTTTGGAAGCAATGCCCAGTCAAAACAGTTCCATAATTAAGTTTGCTGCAGTTATTATTATTGTTGCCGGAATGAAATCTGCCACTGTGATTGTTGTTCCTTTCCTTCTGGCACTGTTTTTATCTATTATCTGTGTACCCTCACTGTTCTGGATGCAAAAAAAAGGTATTCCAAGCATTCTGGCTATTCTGGTTCTGATGTTTGGAGTGGTCTGCATACAGATGCTTTTAGTGACCCTTGTCTCTTCATCCATTGCTGATTTTTCGCAAAATATTCCCTTTTACCAGGAACGATTAAAAACTTTAACATTTGAAAGTTTAAAAGTTTTGTCAAGGTATGGTGTTGAACTTGAAGCTGACAAACTTACCCAAATATTTAACCCAAGCCGTATTCTTAAATTTGTTGCAAACACTTTAAACGGATTAGGAGGGGTTCTTACCAATACTTTTTTAGTCTTTTTAACTTTTATTTTTATCCTTTCAGAGGCAGCAGGATTTCCAAATAAATTACGTGCCATTTTAAATGATAAAAACAGTGATCTTGGTCAGTATACACAGATCACTGCAGGTGTTAAAAAGTATCTGGGAATCAAAACTCTTACCAGTACTGCAACAGGATTTATGATTTTTATCTGGTTGAGTGTACAGGGAGTGGATTTCCCTGTTATGTGGGGTGTGTTTGCATTTTTACTGAATTATATCCCCAATATTGGTTCTATCATTGCTGCAGTTCCAGCGGTGCTTCTAACTTTAATCCAGTTGGGACCATTGCCGGCAGGAATTGCAGCACTTGGTTTTTTATTGGTTAACATATTGGTGGGAAGTGTTATAGAGCCAAAAGTTATGGGGCAGGGGATAGGACTTTCTGCTCTGGTGGTATTTTTATCACTGACTTTCTGGGGATGGGTGCTCGGGCCTGTTGGTATGCTGCTTTCAGTTCCTTTGACCATGGCAGTAAAAATTGTTTTAAGTGAAAGTGAATCAACAAAATGGCTTTCTATTTTATTGGGATCAAACAGAGAAGCATCCATACTGCTTGATCGAAAAATTGAGTAGCTATCGTATAGATCCTGAAACATTAAACAATAGATATCCATTTTTGAATTTTGGACCGCCAATGGTGATACTGCTGTTGTTTTTCAACAGGATTCTGGTTTGAAAAACACTCTTTTTATTTTTTAAAATATTGATCTGATAACTTATTCTTTTGCTGTCTTGGTCCAATGGAGTGATAATAAGGGTTCTTTTCCCAGGCAGATTGACACGGCCTTTTTGATTAAAACTCTGGTTTAATCTTTTCTCTTTTAAAAGCCGGTAGGAAGTATATTTAAATACAGTTTCAAGTTCTGCAACAATGCCCTGCAGGCCTGGATCAAGATAGTTTGATTCTGTTGAAGCATGTATCACCTTTACATTGGTTGATACTTTGCTTTTAGCAAATGCCGGCTGGGTGCAGAAACAAAAACATAATATTCCTGGTACTAATAAAATTGTTTTTAAAAATTTAACCATGATTTTCCCTTTTGTATCATGTTTCACTATACCATATGATAGTATGTTGTTCTTTTTGAGTCTCAATAATCATAACCGAAGAAAAATCTGTGTCAACATATTTTACAATGGCACTTGGCCCTGAAGGTGTAAACAGCTTGTTTTGAAAGGTGAACAGAGTGATCATCAATATTGCAGCAATGGATGCAATCTTTAAATAGGTGTTCTTGCCAAAAAGTCCAAAGCTATTTTTCAAAGGTTTGTTCTTTGAATTTTGTATGGTTAGATCAAGTTTTTGTTTCACTCTGGCAGAATCAACTTGTGAAATTTTGTTTTGGGTATGACTTTTAAATGCAGCAGAGAGGGTCTTATAGTTTTTAACAAGGCTGCTGCAATGGGAGCATTGTTCAAGATGCTGCACCAATCCCTGATATTTATCCCTGGAAAGCTCATTGTCAACAAACATGCTTATATCTTCAGGTGTATATTGGCTGCATGACTTTTTCATAAACATTCCCCTTTTAATCATCCATTTCAAGTGAATTCATGAGATTTTTTCTTGCAGAATAGAGCCTTGAACTAACTGTTCCTTTTTTAATATTGAGACTGTTTGCAATCTCTTCGTATGAGAGCCCTTCAAGGCTGTTTAATACAAATACTACCCTTATTTTCTCCGGGAGTTTTTTGATGGCTTTCATAAGATTATCTCCCAATTGTTTCTCCCTGTACAGCATTTCCGGATCATTGTTTTTCAAGGTTTCTTTAAAAAGATTATTATCGTTAAGCAGATTTTGAACACTGTCCAATTCCAAGGAATCATGACTCCATTTAAATCTTCTTTTCCATTTTCTCTTCCAGTTCATGCATTGATTTATGGTAATTTTTCTAAGCCAGGTGGCAAGGCTTGACTCCTGCCTGAAAGTATGAATTTTTTTAAATACAATAACAAACACATCCTGTACAATCTCTATGCTGTCCTCATGATTAAGTGTGACTCCGTATGCGATTCTCAACAGCTGGTTCTGATATCTCTCTACAAGAACATTGAAAGCCCACTGCTGTCCCTTTATCAACCTTTCAACAAGATCCTGTTCGTTAATATCGATTGTTTCACTCTTTAATTTGTTCACAATTAATTTATATTGGGGTTGTGAGATATGAGTGAAGAGTCAAGATAATTCTTCCACATCTCACACCTCACACCTCAATTAATGCCACACCCATACCTTATCTTCCTGCCAGCATCCTCTAGTTACAATAAATTTTT
Organism: uncultured Desulfobacula sp.; assembly: GCA_964196205.1. GTDB lineage: Bacteria > Desulfobacterota > Desulfobacteria > Desulfobacterales > Desulfobacteraceae > Desulfobacula. The sequence continues at coordinate 16,564 of CAXMTQ010000001.1, read as the reverse complement.
CATTTCTGCCATTAATCCACTCTCCCCTGCGGTTATAATGACCTGGATTCCATTTTGTTTCAGAAACAGGTTCTATCCATCTCTTTTCTATTTCCCAATGGCCTCTGGGTCGGTGATGTTTATTCCTGTGCCCATATCTGTATTCTGCATAATTATGGCTATTATGTGTTGAATAGCTTGATGAATATTGTGGTTGTGAATCTTTATTGATTCCATGAATTATGGCAGCTCCCAATATGGCAACTCCTGTACCAAGCATGAATCCTTCCATTGTTTTCCTGTCTGCATGGGCAGATACTGCGGAAAAACTAACCAATATCAAAACTGCTGTTATAATTGAGACTGTTTTTTGCATTTTTTAATCCTCCATTCTAATATTAATTAATACAAAAGCATTTGCAAGATATTTGCTCTTCTATTAACCATTGACACCATTAAAATGGTTTTGTTCAAAAAAAAATAATTTTATTAAGAATTATCCGCCAATGGAGGTCATATGACTGATGGGTATGTTTTTGGCACTAAGATCATTTAATCCGTGAAAGGAGGGTTTTTTTGTAAGTGCATCGAGGATGATTTTTTTCAACTCATCATCCGAGGCATTATTGCGAAGTGGATTTAAAATATCTTTTTCATAGTTATTTAAAAGACAGGGGCGCAGTGTTCCCCTTGATGTCAGTCTCAATCTATTGCAATCGTCGCAGAAATGAGAGCTGATTGGAGTGATAAAGCCGATGATGCCTTTAGCATTTGCAATTTGAAATTTTTTTGCAGGGCCGTCATTGGCAGTGCGTTGGACAGGGGTGAGTTCTCCAAATCTGGATTCTATTTTTTCTTTAATTTCTTTGGTCAGCATCTGCTGTCCTTTTTCCACGGCAGAATCACCCATGGGCATATATTCAATAAACCGGATGTGAAAAGGAAAGTCGAGTGTCAGGGCTGCAAGATCTACAATATCATCATCATTGATTCCTTTTAAAACAACGGCATTAATTTTTACAGGTGATATCCCAAGTTCATGGGAGGTTATAATACTCTCCCAGACTCTTTGGAACCTGTTTCTGCCGGTTATCCTGGCAAATTTTTCAGGATCCAGAGTGTCAAGACTGAAATTAAGTCTTTTAATACCAAGCAAGTTTAATTTTTCTATTTTTCCCCGGGTTAATAATGCTCCATTGGTTGTGATGGAAATATCATTAAGACACTTAATGGCACACAACTGTTCTAAAAATGAAAAAATATCTTTTCTTACAAAGGGTTCTCCCCCTGTAATGCGCACCTTGGTTATTCCAAGTTCACAGGCAAGTCTTGTAATTTTTAAAATCTCTTCATATCGGGCAATCTTTTTATGTTCAATAACAGTAAAAGGTGAGGCAGGGATACAATATTTGCACCTGAAATTACAGCGGTCAGTCACTGAAATGCGAAGATAATTTATGGTACGGTTCCCGGCAATCATGGGTTTTTACTCTCATAGTATGCCAGCAGTGAGTCCACAAGGCCTTGAATAGTATACTCTCCGGCTTCAATCTCAGGTTCAATATCAAGGGATCTTGCGGTCTCTGATGTAATGGGCCCGATGGAGGCTGTTACTACGTTTTTTAATAATTTTCTGCTATCTTTTGAATCAAGCAGAGAGATAAAATTAGATACAGTGGAAGAGCTGGTAAAGGTCACGGCATCAATTTTACTGTTTTGGAGAAGAGTAATTAACTCCTCTTTTTTGTTCATATCCAGCAGTGTCTCATAGGCGATAACTTCATCAACTTTGGCACCCATTTGGGTCAACTCTTCAGGCAGGATGGTTCTGGCTTTTTTAGCCCGTGGAAGCAGTATATTTCTGTTTTTTAATTCAATATTTGAAAAAGCCTTAATCACACTTTCCGCCCTGTAGGTTTCAGGCAGGATATCACTGATAATACCATAATCCTGCAGCCGTTCTTTGGTCACAGGACCTATACATGCAAATTTAAGATGACCTAAAATTCTTACATCTTTTCCCATATCAAAGAGAGTATCAAAAAAGAATTTAACTCCATTGACACTTGTAAATACAAGCCAGTCATAATTTTTTATATTTTCAATTGATTGTTTTAAAGGAGTGACATCTTCAGGCGGGACAATCTTAATGGTCGGAATTTCAATACATTGGGCTCCGAGTCCGGAGAGTTTTGATACAAGACTGCTTGCCTGGGCCCGGGCCCTTGTAATCACAATTCGTTTTCCAAACAGAGGTCTTTTATCAAACCATGCAAGTTCATTTCTTAAGGATACCACATGGCCTATAACAATAATGGCAGGGGATTTGAGTTTTGCCTTTTTGACTTTTTCAACTATTGTTTCCAGGGTCCCTGTAACAGTCTGCTGTCTGGCTGTTGTTCCCCATCTGACAAGGGCAACCGGTGTATCTGATGATTTGCCATTATTAATCAGGTTTTTTGCAATGTTTGCAAGGTTTTTTACTCCCATTAAAAATACCAGAGTAGCATTGGACCTGGCATATATATCCCACTGCATACGGCTCTCTTTTTTGTCAGGGTTTTCATGACCTGTTATAAATGAGACAAAAGAAGTATGATCCCTGTGGGTGACAGGAATACCTGCATAGGCTGGTGCTGCAATAGCTGAAGTAACTCCCGGAATGACTTCATAGGGCACACCGTAACTTAAGAGCATCTGGGCTTCTTCACCGCCCCGGCCAAATACAAAGGGATCACCGCCTTTAAGACGTGCTATATTAAACCCGAGTTTTGCCTTATCCACCAGAAGCTGATTGATTCCATCCTGAGAAAGAGTATGGTCTCCACCTTTTTTTCCCACATAAATGATCTGGGCATCTTTTTTGGCATAATCCAATAAAAAAGGTGATGCAAGATAGTCATAGACTACAACATCTGCATTTTCAATACACTCTTTTGCCTTAATGGTTAAAAGTCCTGGATCACCCGGCCCTGCACCAATGAGATATACCTTGCCTATATTATTCATTGTCTGAATTCAAATTCTCCAATATTTTTTTTCCGCCTTTTTCAAGTACCCGGTCAGCAAGAGCTTTTCCTGAGTCCTCTACTTTGTCCATTGGGGAGATAATCTCCTCTTTAATTACTTCTTTACCATCTTCCGAGGCAACAAGTGCAATCAAAATAATCTTTTTGTTTACAATTCTGCCAAAACAAGCCACGGGAATATGGCAGGAGCCTTCTATCTGTTTCAAAAATGCCCGTTCCCCTGTTACGCATATATTAGTTTCATAATGATCAAGTTTTTCCATTATGGGTGCGGTATCATCATCATTTTTTCTTGTCTCAATGCAGAGAGCTCCCTGTCCCACAGCAGGCAGCATGACTCTTTTATCGAGATATTCCGTAATTTCAGCTTTCTGTCCCATTCGTATGAGTCCTGCTGCTGCAAGCACAATGGCATCATACTCTCCGGATTTGAGTTTTTTTATCCTGGTATCCAGATTTCCGCGAATGGATTCAATTATTAGATCCGGCCTGATATGTTTGATTTGAGAAGCGCGCCTTAGACTGGAAGTGCCAATTTTAGCACCCTTTTTATAGTCTGCCAGAAGAGAGTTGTCATTTGCTATCAGCACATCAAAGGGGTTTTCTCTCTTGGGGATGGCACCAATACAAAGTCCTTCAGGCAGCTGTCCGGGCATATCTTTCATGCTGTGGACAGCAATATCAATCTCGTGGTTTAACAAACCATTTTCTATCTCTTTTACAAACAATCCCTTACCGCCTACCATTGCAAGGGGTCTTTCTGTGATTCTGTCCCCTGTTGTTTTAATGATTTTTATTTTAACATCAATGTCAGGAAAAATAGTTTCAATTTCTGTTTTTATAAAATTGGCCTGCCATAAGGCAAGCTGACTTCCACGGGTACCAATAATAATCTTTTTTTTCATTGATTTTATCCAACCCCGCAGGAAGAACAGTTGGAAGAAGAACAGCTGCCACAGGCAGATGTGCCGGCTGATTTAACTGTAGTTTCACCGGAAGGTCCCGAGGATTTTGAAATAAACCCACATGCAGACATCAGCCGTGAGAGGTCATGGCTGTTACAGGAGGGGCATTCAGGTGTTGAACTGCCCATAACAAGGGTTTCAAAGTTTTCACTGCAATTATTACATTGATATTCATAAATTGGCATTTTGACCTCAACCTTTAATTATTCAAACCAGTTTTATATAAAATAGTTGTTTAAACTGTTTTTTTATTTTTTTAGTGGCAGTTAATATAAGGATTTAATTGCCTGTTTTCAAGCCCTGTTTTGTGATTTATATATTTGTAATAAGGGTTTAAAGTTTAATTTCAAATCAAATAGTTTTCTCTTGACATGTCATTGTGCAAAGCGGCATGATAATTATATTAAGATTTTGAGGAAACATTAGTTATATAATTTTTGCATAAATTTAATTCAGGAGGATTTTTCAATGGCGACTTACGAATGTTCAAAATGTGGTATGGGTGTAAATGCAACTTGCGCTAAATGTGATGCCCCTCTTGTTGATGATATTTTAAAGCTTGAAGATGGGACTGAAGTTCAAATTTCAAAATGTCCAAACGGCCATGGTAAGATTAAATCACCCATGTGTTGTGGAGAGGATATGAGCTGTAAGATTGGTTGAAAACCCATCTATAAATAATTTTGCTGCTGGTTTGATCATGCATCAAGGATAATCTGGGTTATCTCATTTTTTGATCCCAGCCTGACAGGAGGTCCCCAGCAGCCAGTGCCCTGATTTACATAGAGTTTTGTTCCGTTATAATCATAAAATCCTTTCAGATAAGGCTGCTGCAGATAAACAAAATAGTTGAAGGGCCAGATCTGCCCTCCATGGGTATGGCCTGCCAGCACAAGATCTGTTCCATATTCCGATGCTTTTTGAACGGCTATGGGCTGATGTGCAAGAAGTATCTTTTTTTTACCATTTTCAAGTCCAGAAAGCGCTTTTTTAAAATCAGATGCATGCTCTCTGCCAAAGTTTTTTCCCTCATGATCTGTAACACCTGCAAGATAAAAATAGTCGTCTTCTCTTCTGATTTTAATATTTTCGTTATTTAAAACTTTTATTCCCATTTTATCTATGGCAAGGGTCCAGTTTTTAACTCCACTGTAATATTCATGGTTTCCTGTAACAAAATAAATTCCTTTTTCAGCTTTTAAATTTTTTAGAGGATTAGCTTCGTTCAGAAGTTTTGCAGTGGATCCATCAGCCAGATCACCTGTTATGGCAATAAGATCAGGCTTTAAGCTATTTACCTGGTCAACTATCTGCTCAAGGGTTTTTTTTGTCATCATCTGCCCAAGATGAAGATCAGAAATCTGAACAATTTTAAAACCCTTAAAGGCTTCAGGTAATCCTTTAAGTGACACATTGATTTTTTTTACTACTGCATTGGAGTAATAATTTTTAACCCCAATGCCGGATGAAATAAGAACTATTGTAGTAGCTGCAGAGGCAATCAGTCCTGAAACAAATTCTCTTCTCTCAGGATTTGCAATCTCTTCACCTGCCATGACCAATTTTTGGAAAATATATATTACAATTTTTATCATATCTATGGAAAACAATAAAAAAAACAATAACATCATGACACCAAGCCAGAGATAAGATAACCATAAGAGGGGAAATGAATATTTGAGAGGCAGAATTCTATCTGCCAAGAGAGCAATGGGGAAGGACAATGTAAATGCAATCAGCGAATAAGTCCCTATATTTTTGTAAAGACCACTCAAACCAGTATCTCTGATAAGCCTCAGCCATAAATAGTAATGTATTGATAAAACTATTATCGTTACTGTAGAGAAGAAAATTATAAACATCAGGGTTTTTGTCATGATATTGAAATAGTCTTTAGTCTTTACAGAGATTCAACGACTCCTGCAGCAATCAGAGGGATCAATATTTCATGGTGGCCCGTGATACTGTAACCTTTGCCTTTTCCCAGAGTGGGCCGGTTTACAACATTGGTCATTGGTCTGTAGTGCTGGATAAAATCAAGATTTACAGTGGTAAAATCATCAACTGCTGCACCGAGATTTCTTGCCAGGGTAACCGCTTTCAGGAAAACTTCAGGCATGATAACAGCAGAACCTGCATTGATAAACACACCTTTTTCAAGTTTTGTGATTTGAGATGTAAAGAGTTGAAAATCATGCAGGGATGCTTCTCCACAAGCTGCTGCATCAAAATCAGGATGCATGTGGATGATGTCAGTACCAATTGCAACATGAATAGTTACAGGGATATCAAGGTCAGCCCCTGATGCTGTTAAACTTAAATCTTTAAATTCAAAATTCTCTTTTAATATCATTTCGCCCACTGCTTTGCCAAGGCCAATGGATTGTTGCTTTGCGTTTTTTATGGCCTGGTTGAGAAAATCAGATGTCTCTTTAGCCATGCCAAAACTGCCGGTGCCAATGGATTGAGCCACATCTTCCGAGGTCTTTCCAATCATGGCTGTTTCAAGATCATGGATAATTCCAGACCCGTTCATGGATAGCATGGTAAAAACATTTTTTTTCATTAAATCAATTACAATAGGAGACATTCCTGTCTTTATAACATGGCCGCCCATGGCAAAGCAGACCTGATTTTTGTTTTGTGCAGACCTGGCAATAGCTTTTATAACCGAGCGAAGGTCATTGCCTGCAAGTATTGACGGAAGAGTATCAAGAAAGTTTGAAAAGCTGCTGCCTTTTTTCCAGGGGGAAGAAAAATCTCTGATACTGACTTTGCTGTGCCTATCTTTAATAGAATAGGTTTGAAACTTGCTGTAATCCAATTTATTCACTGAAAATCATCCTTTCTGTCAAATCACACAATATGTGGGCAAGCATGATGTGAACTTCCTGTATTCTTGCTGTTGTGTCTGAAGCAACACAAAATGGATGGTCGCTCAAATCTTTTAATTTACCCTTGCTGCCTGAAAAACCAATGAGACAAAGCCCTATCTCTTTGGCTTCCCGAGCTGCTTTTATAATATTTGGTGAATTGCCGGAAGTTGATATACCAAGGGCAATATCTCCTTTTTTCCCAAGAGCCTGGATCTGTTTTAAAAAAATATCTTCATAGGAATAATCATTGCCAATGCTTGTAATAACAGATGTATCAGTGGTCAAAGCAATGGCAGCCAGAGGTTTTCTTTCCATCTGGAACCTGTTGATAAATTCTGCTGCAATATGCTGGCAGTCTGCTGCACTGCCGCCATTTCCAAACAGGAGTATTTTCCTGCCTTGTTTCAGTGTCCTGGCCATCATGGATGCGCAGGCTTCAATTTTTTCAATATTCTGGCTGAAAAAATCTTTTTTTGTTGAGATACTCTCTTCAACTATTTGTTGAATAAGGTTTTTCATAGGTGTTTTACTCTTTTATAAAATTTATGCAGTTTTAGCTTTTTCTTCAACAACAGGGTTTATCTCTATTTTTTTATGGATAATTTTCAATCTTTTTTTAAACAATTTATTGTCCGGATCTATGCCTATACTGTTTTGTGCAAAGCTGCGAGCAATATGCAGATTTTTATCCTGAAGTTCTAAAGATCTGGCATATCCTGACAGGGAAATTGCATCACGGGGATTTATTTTAATGGCTTTATTAAATTCAAGTCCTGCTTTTTCAGGAAGATTATCTCCAAGATAGATTTCACCTTTCATTCTAAAAGATAGTCCTGATTCAGGGTTGATTTCGCCTGCTTTTTCAAGATGAGGCAAAGCCTGTTTCGTATGATTTGTTTTGACTAATAAAGATCCCAGGAGAAGCTCAACTTCAAAGACAGTAGAGTCAATGCCATGGGCCTTTCGTAAATAAATTACTGCTTTGTCAATATCTTCTTCTATTTGATATAAAAGCCCGATATTGTAAATCACCATTACTTCATTGGGATTGATTTTCATGGCTTTGTCAAATTCAAGCTTTGCTTTATCAAGCTTTCCCATGATTCCTAAACAGACCCCAAGGCTGTTTATAAGATTGATATTATCAGGTTCAATTTCAAGTCCTTTTTGATATTCATCTAAAGCCATCTTGTATCTATTTAACTGAAAAAGTCGATCGCCGCTGATATTTAAGGAGGTAGTATCAAAATGAATCAAGGTGTCAGGCCCGAAAAAGGCAGCATGATCTATTGCTTTAATGGCATTGTCAAGGGTCTCTTCTTTTGAAAAATTTTGATAGGGAAATTTTGCCACCCCAATTAGAATATCTGCTTTAAGAGCAGTTGATATTTTCTCTTTTAATGAAATAATCAGTTGAGATGCTTTTTTGTCATTTTTGTAATCCCAGAAAGAAAAAACAAAGGAGGTATTATCCAAATTTTCCCATATACCCCTTTTATTAACATTTTTTTTATTTTCAAGTATTGAATTAAAAGTCTCTTCAAAAATATCTTTTAACTTCTCTTGTAAGGATTTGGACATCTTTGTCCTGGTGGAAACCTGGATTACGGCACATAAAAATTTTTTGTTGCTGATTTTGGCTTTTGAAAGCCGGTTTTTAAAAGTATTAATTTGAAGGGTGTTTTCATGGAGAAGATCGCTGAAATAAGTTTCAGGCGGGTTGATATTAAAATCTTCTGAATCGGCTTTTAAAAATTGAATTTCTTTTGAAGAAAATTTGTTTGTCATTTTTTTTAAGGTTGATGATATGGATACTTCCTGGCCTGGTTGAATTGTTCTTGGGTCGAGAATATATTTATTATCCTCTATTCTGCCAATAATGGCAGGTGTGGACATACGCATTTTGACTTCAAGTCTGGATACAGACATATTTTTGGGTTGAATTGTGACACATCGGGTGGCAAGATTGAGTAGAGGAAATGATCCTCCCCCAGGCCTTGAATTCATATCTGCAAGATCAATATCAGCAAGAGCTCCTGCCTCCTCCATAATGGTTTTAAACAGGAGCTCTGCTTTCTGGCAGATCTCTTTAAATGATATGGTCAGCATTCGTAAAGTGGGAATTTGCTCTATTGCCTTTTTTTCATCCCTGTAAAGTTTCAGAGTGGATTCAAGTGCTGCAAGGGTCATTTTGTCAATCCTTAAGGCACGGGTTAAAGGATTCTTTTTTATTTGATCAATACTCTCTTTTTTCCCGATAATAATACCAGCCTGGGGGCCTCCAAGAAGCTTGTCCCCACTGAATGTTACAATATCAGCCCCGGAATTGACAGAATCTGCAATTGTGGGTTCCGGAGGCAGGCCGTATTTTGAGAAATCAATCAGGGTGCCTGATCCAAGATCTTCCATTATTGGGATATTTTTATCCTTCCCAAGTTTTACCAGCTCTTTTAAACCAACACTTGCTGTAAAACCCTCAATTTTATAATTGCTTGCATGAACCTTTAAAAAAAGTCCGGTTTCATCACAAACAGCAGTTTCATAATCTTTTAGATGAGTCCGGTTTGTAGTGCCCACCTCTTTTAAAATACACCCGCTTTTAGACATTACATCAGGCACTCTAAAAGATCCGCCTATTTCAACAAGTTCACCCCTTGATACAACGACCTCTCTTCCTTCTGCAATAGTATTCAATGCCAGAAAGACAGCTCCGGCATTATTATTCACAGCTATTGCACTCTGGGCTCCTGTTAGTTCACATATCAGTTCATCAATTGCTTCATACCGGATTCCTCTTTTACCAGTTTTAATATTCATCTCAAGGTTGGAAAAAGATTGTGATATACTCCTTATATTATTCAGCGCATCTTCACATAAAAGAGCCCTGCCAAGGTTTGTATGAAGCACCACACCTGTTGCATTAATAATATTGACAAGTTTTGGTTTGATTTTTTCTTTTGCAAAAACAAGTGCTGCATCAAGTATGTTTTTGTCTGATATGTCAGTTTCAACACTGTTTAAAATATTTTTTCTTATATTATCAAGAGCATCTCGCAGTGAACCTACAATCACACTTCTCGGGATATCAATAAAATCAATATCTATTTTTGCAAGCTCGAGAAGGTGATCAACTCCTGGCAGGTTTTTCAGCATTGCATGTTTGTCAGAATGTGTCATTTTTTTACCTCTGCTAATTTTTTATATCAGCATCATTGATTTCATTTATGGGGATTGCATCAATCAGCTCAGGTAGATCTGCCATTGTAAGCCCGAGATGATCAAGGGCATTTTCAAAGTTTTTTGTCTGCGTTTTTTCAAGATCAAACCCTGTATAAAATTTTTCCATGAGAAGATCTGCAAGATAGACAATATAGGTAAGATCTTTGTGGGCTACTGCTTTTTCCGGTGTATGATGGAATTGAATTATTTCAGACAATCCATCAGGAAAGTTCCATTTTTTTGCAAGGAATGCTCCTGCTGCACAATGGGTGATCCCCAGGGTTTTTTTTTCCGCACTTAGAAAATTTTCATTTTTTTGACTCAGCTGCCTAAAGAAATAGGGGGCACGATCTGCAATATATTGATCAAGTATAACCTTGCCAATATCATGTAGCAGTCCTGCTGTATATGCTGATTCTATTGAAGGCAGCTTTGACTTTTCTGTGATCTTTTCACATAGAGTTGCCACTCCCACAGAATGGAAAAAAAGCCCGCCCTTGCACATAGAATAACCCAATGTGCCTGTCTGGGCAAAATAATCATTCACAACTGTAGTGATTACTGATTTGATCAGTATGCTTTGTCCAAGAAGAAGAACAGCATCTTTTAAAGATTCAATTTTTATTGAGCCTGCAAAAAAAGCGGAATTGCACAGTTTTAAAGTCTTTCCTGCAAGAACCTGATCATGGGAAAGCTCTTTGGTGATCTGTGTAATATTATGCTGATCCAATTGAAACATTCTCAAGATTTTTAAAGCAGTCTGGGGAATAGGTTTAAGTTGATCAATTGTTTTAAGAATATCCTTTTGGGACGGCATGGAAACCTTGCCCTGTGATTTGGTATTATATTCAAAAGCCGGGCTGATGTTAGTTTCGCCTGATTCCATATCAAGTTTAAGCGTACATGTAAAAAAACCACCGGTTTCTGATTTAATAGTTGTAATCTTATAATTCTTAAGTATAGATATCGTAATCTCTGCGGATTTCCCGCCAATATCAAGGTTTATATCCTGCCGGTTCACAGGACCTACCAGAGCACCACCCGCAATACTTGCCTTTAAATTTTCAGGCAAAGCTCCAAGTGCAATCAATTTATTGATAAGTATGGGAACTCCGGTAGAGGCATATTTTTCCGGGAACTCAACACTGCCAGTGGATGGAGGTTCAGGCAGCAGAATATGAATCATACCGCCGATTTTTGTTGATTCATCATACAATGCAAGCCCCACACATGTTCCAAGATATGCCTGCAATTTATCAGTCTCTGCTCTACCTGCTTGCAAATGGCCAGCTGCAATATGTTTTGTGTTTTGATAATTCAATTATAAAAAATCTTTTTATTTATATTGATATAAAAATAGTATTAGATATCACTAAATGTACAAAGGTTTCAACAATTATCTTGAGATCCTTGAATAATGGCAGGCCTCTTACACTCTGATTTGATCTCTCCATGGAATTGCTCTCTCTTTCAAGATTGTTAAAGTTTTAATCGATAACATTGAAATAGCAGGAACCAGAAATTTGTGAAATCTTTGCCTTTAGATAATCAGTCTGCAACGGGTTATGAAAAATTTCTTACGACAAATATTCAGATCTTTTTAACTCATTATTGCCTTATCGGATGTTTTGGATTATTCTAAAATTTTATATTTAGGGGCAGGATAAATGCAAAGAGCTGTTTTTCTGGCAATACTGATTGGTATTATAATTTTTCCCGGCTGTAAAACATTTGAGCCGGAAGCCGATATCACACCTTCCATGACTCTGCCCCAAAAGTTTTCCATTGATGCAGGCCTCAATTATCCTGCTTACAGCCTGCACCTCTTTGAGAATAGTGAAGAAATCAAATTATTGATAAACAATGCATTGAACAATAATTTTGATCTGAAAATTCTTAAAGCAAGAATAAATCAGGCAAAAGCCATGGTTGCAAAAGAAGAGGCTGCTTTTTTCCCTGATCTCGGATTTTCAATTGGGGGGCAAAAAACAGGAACTCAGGTTAAAGAGAGTCATGGTCAAAGTTCCAGATTTGATGGTACTCACTCCTGGGATGGCTCCCTTAACAGTACTTATACTGCTGATGTCTGGGGAGAGGCAGAGGCAAATAAAAAGGTTCAGGAGTTTAATTTAAAGGCAACAACCTGGGATTTGGAAGAATCAACACTTGAATTGACAACCACCATTGCTCAGATATGGATTGGTATTATCAGTACCCGGAATGAAAAGCGAATTTTAATGGATCAGATAGACAATAATAAAACTCTGCTGGAACTCCAAAAATTTAGATTTCTTCATGGCAAGGCAAATGCTTTGGATGTATCCCAGCAGCACGAGGTTCTTGCTAATGCAAATTCCCAGGTTCCTTTGCTGGAGAAACAGGAACGTTTTCTGTTAAACAGACTTGTTTTTTTGTCAGGGTATACCCTGATTGATGCAGTCCAGGTGAACCAAAAACAGTTTCCTGAGATTATACCACTGCCCAGGGTAGGGGTTCCTTTGAATCTATTGGATAACAGACCTGATATCCAGGCAGCAAGGCTCAGGTTGTCTTCATCCCGCTGGGAAATTTCAGCAGCAAGAGCAGATCTTCTTCCATCCTTTAATGTAGCAGCCCGGGCTCTGTTTTCAAGCGGACAACTTGACCTGCTGTTTCAAAACTGGGTGGCAACACTTGCAGGGAGTATTGCAGGTCCCATTTTTGATGGGGGATTCAGGAAAGCAGAAATAGAGAGAGTAAAAGCTGTTGCAAATGAGCAGTTAAATATCTACGCCTTGATAGTAGCCGGAGCCATCCGCGAGGTTGAAGATGTTTTGATCACTATTCAAAAACAGGATGCCTTTATAAAATTGCTTGGGCAGGAACTTGAAGCAGTAAGACTGACTTTAAAAGATGCAAGAATACAATACCAGAATGGACAAAGCAGTTATTTGAATTATCTGGTTGCCTGGACCAGTATTCAAAGACTTGAAAGACAATTAATTAGTGAGCGTGCTATATATCTTAAAGATCGTATTGAACTTTACAGAGTTCTTGGAGTGAGTTATGTTTTATGAATTTACAAAAGTTAATAAGATGATTGAAATTAAAAACAGGATACAAAAGTGAAATTATTAATAAAAATTATTTTGCCTGTCTGCCTTATAGTTGCAGGGGCAGCAGGCTGGCATTATTTCAAATCAAAGGAACCTGAAATTAAGCGAAAACCTCCTGGGCAGCAGGCAGTATTGGTCAAGACTATTGTAATGGAAAAAGGGAACTATCCTACCTGGGTTCATGCAATGGGAACGGTTATGCCTGACAGGCAGATCATGTTAAAATCAAAACTTGCTGCAGAAGTTATATCAGTTTCAAGAAAATTTGTTCAAGGTGGAGTGATGAAAAAAGGAGAGATGCTTTTAAAACTTGATGATTCAGATTATAAAATTGAGATTCAAAAAGCAAGAAGCGCTCTTGATAAAGCTATTTCATATCTTGCCATTGAACAAGGCTCTCAATTGATAGCAATAGAGGAACTCAAATTAATAAACAAAGTTTCTCCCGGTGAGTTCACGACAACGGATTTAGCTTTGAGAAAACCCCAGCTTGCCCAGGCAAATGCAGAAGTAGCAAATGCCAGGGCAGACCTTGAAAAAGCAGAATTGAACCTGTCCAGGACAAAGGTTTATCTTCCCTTTAATGCCCTTATCCTTGAAAAACATGTTGATTCAGGTTCTCTTGTGACTGCACAGGGAACGCTTGCCTCCATCGTGGATGTGGACAGGTACAAGGTTGAGGCGCTGGTGCCCCAGGATCGTCTGGCATTCTTTGGTAAAGGTCGGATGTCCAATGCAGATGCCTTTATCAATTCAAATTATTCAAATGAGACCTGGAAGGGAACAGTATCGGGCACAACCGGGAAAATAACTCCCGAAAGCCTTATGGCCGGTGTGATTATTCTCGTGCCCGATCCTTTTGGTTTAAAAAATAAAGGGGGAGGGCCGCAACTGCTGCTGGGTGATCATGTGAATGTAAAGATTAGAGGGCCGATTCTTGAAAATCTCTTTTCTTTGCCAAGATCTGCTGTAAGAGACCAAAACAGAGTCTGGGTGTATAATTCAGGAATTCTTGAAATCAGAAAGATAGAACCTGTCTGGAAAGAAGAGAGTGTTATTTATGTTAAAAGCAGCATCAATACAGGGGACAGGGTAATTATTTCTGATCTGCCAGTTGCTGTAAATGGTTTGATCCTGCAGCTGGCGCCCGGAGAGAGTTCATGACTCAAAATATGGATCATCCTGATACAAAAGGCCCCATTGCCTGGATGGCAGGCAATTCAGTGACTGCCAATCTTATGATGGCAGTGCTTCTTATTGGAGGTCTTTATATGGGTTTTAATATCAAGCAGGAAGTCTTCCCGGAATTCAGCCTTGACATGATTAATATTTCCATTGCCTATCCAGGTGCAAGCCCGGAAGAGGTGGAAAAGGGAATTCTTCTGGCTGTGGAAGAGTCAATCCAGGGTCTGGAGGGGATTGATGAGGTTACAGCAACCGCTTCTGAAGGCTATGGTTCAATCACAGTTAAAGCCATTGAAGGGACGAATATTAACCGTTTGTGGCAGGAGATAAAAAGCGATGTGGATCGTATTGAAACTTTTCCTGATGAGTCTGAAGAGCCAACTATCACCATTGCAGCAAGAAAAAGAGAAGTTTTAAAAATTGCCCTTTATGGAGATGCTTCAGAAGAAAGCATGCGAACCCTTGCTGACCAGATTAAAGATCAACTTCTTCTTGATAAAGGGATTACTCTGGTGGAGCTTGAAGGGGTGCGGGAGAGGGAAATCCATGTTGAAATTTCACAACAGACATTAAGACGCTATGATATTACCCTTCAGGATGTAGCATTGCGTATATCCAGAGCATCGGTCGAGCTTGGTGCAGGCGGTATTAAAACTTCCGGTGGAGATATTCTGCTGCGAATAAAGGATCAAAGGGATTATGCAAGACAATATGCAGCACTTCCAATTATAATATTAGAAGATGGATCAAAGGTCTTGCTTGAAGATATTGCCACTATAAATGAAGGATTTGAAGAGACAGACAATTGGGCATCATTTAACGGGAAACGGGCAGTTGTAATAGAGATATATCGCGTGGGTGACCAGACCCCGACCCAGGTGGCATCTGCTGGCAAGTCGATGATAAAACAGATCAATAAATCCCTGCCCCCTGGGATACATTTAACAGTAGTAAGGGATCTTTCAAATGTATTTGCACAGAGAGCTGATCTTCTGCTTAGAAAAGCTTATATCGGACTTGGGCTGGTATTTTTTTTCCTGGCACTTTTTCTTGAAATTCGCCTTGCATTCTGGGTGAGTCTCGGGATTCCCATCTCTTTTCTCGGCTCTTTTCTTCTGCTTGCGCCCACTGATTTTTCCATTAACATTGTCAGCATGTTTGCCTTTATTGTCACCCTTGGTATTGTTGTGGATGATGCTGTGGTTGTCGGGGAAAACATCTATTTTTGCAGACGTCAGGGAATGCCTTTTTTAAAGGCTGCTGTCAAGGGAACTAAAACTATTGCCATGCCGGTTGTATTCAGTGTTATAACCAATATGGTTGTATTTGTGCCATTGATGTTTGTACCGGGATTTATGGGAAAGATATTTAAAACCATTCCCTTTGTAGTAATTACTGTATTTGCAATTTCTCTTATTGAAAGTCTTTTTATTTTACCTGCTCACTTAAGTCATGGCAAAAAACGTCCTCTGTTTTTTCCCCTGAATTATCTTGAAAAATGGCAGGAAGGATTCAGTTCTGGTTTTGAAACAGGGGTGAAAAAATATTATGGCGGTTTTCTTTTTAAATTGCTGGATCATCGATATTCTGTAATTGCCTTTGGCATTGCTTTGCTTATGACAGTTGTAGGATATGTATCTTCAGGGAAGATGGGTATGGTAATGTTTCCAAGAGTGGAGTCTGATTATGCATTCTGCCAGGCGGTTTTACCCTATGGTGTACCTGAAAAAACATTGAAGAGTGTTGAACAGCTTCTTGTTAAAAAGGCCCATGAAGTCATCCATGAAACAACCCATGAGAAGATTGGAGAAAAAGGTAAGAATCCTTTGTCAAAGGGTGTCTTTTCCCAGGTTCAAGACAACAGCATCACAGTGAGAGTCTATTTAACACCTCCTGATACCAGACCTCTGAGTACTGCAGAAGTGACAAATCTATGGCGGAAAAAAGCAGATAAAATCCCAGGCCTTGAAACCATTACCTTTGAGTCCAACAGAGGGGGACCTGGATCAGGTAAAAATTTAACTATCAGCTTAAGCCACAGGGATAATAGTATATTAAACAGGGCAGGGGAGCATCTTGCCAAAAGTCTTTCAGCTTACTCCATTGTCCATGATATTGATGATGGATCTGCCAAAGGTAAAAAACAGTTTGATATTAGCTTAAGTGCTGCAGGCAGGCGAATGGGATTGACTTCAAGGGAAGTTGCAAACCAGGTT